>DAOUPF010000107.1 GCA_030626265.1 Sulfurovum sp. | reverse complement strand
TTATCTTCATTTAGTGTTATCTTATGTGATTGGTTCTCTTCACTCTCATGTATCTTCTTGTATCGTCTTAGTAGTGATATGATGCGTGCGTACATCTCTTGGGGGTCGTATGGTTTGGGGAGATAGTCATCAGCACCTAGCTGTAATCCTGTGACCTTGTCACTGAGGTCAGATCTGGCGGAAGATATAATGATGGGGATGTCATATTTATCTACCACTTCTTTGCAGACCTCTAGCCCATCCATTCCAGGTAGTGTGAGGTCTAGAATGAGGAGGTCATACTTCTCTACACCCGCACTAAGCCCTAGAAATGGGTCTTGGTAGTTGGTGACCTTAAGGTTATACCGTTGTAAATAGTTTGTCAGAAGTGAGGCAAACTCTGCATCATCTTCTATCATTAGGATGTTTATCATGAGGTATTATACCTTATATTTTTATCTATTTTTCCTAAGTTTACCAAGCATATCCATAAAATCAATTCTCTGCTCAGGAGTCAATACCTCAACTATCTTTTCAAACATATCAGCACGAACTTTTGCTATATTCTTAGCTTGTATACCAGCCTCTTGTATAAATGCTACTTTATCAAAGCCATCAATAGATATATATTTGCCTATGTCTCTATCTTCTTGTATACTTTTTCTATGACCTTGTATATCTTTTTTCATATCTTTTCGGATGTTTTTTAGTGCACTCTTTTGTTCACTTGAGAGGTCAAGTTTTTTCATGATGCTTATTATATGATTTGGTTTTTTCCCTCTCATGCCTTTATCTGATTTACCATGCATAAATGTTCCTTTGTCATTATCTACAGAGTCTACACCTGATGCATTGAGTGTTACGACTCCAGTGAGTCCTGTGATTGCTATGACAGCTAATACTTTTAATGTTTTCATAATATACCCTTACTTTCAAATTAGTCTTTCGACAATGATAGTATGAACTATGAACTCAAATGAAGTATTACATGTTTCTTAATGAGGGTTAATGGGCTATTTAAAGATACCTCTAAAGCTCTTCTTGGTACTTGTTTATACCAATTATAGTGATTGTTTGTTTTGGGTTGTCGATTTTGTACGCTATGACATAACCTCTAAATACTAAGTCTCTGATGTTTTTATCTTCAAAGTAGATAGATTGTCTAAATTTGTATGGCATGAAAACTAAATCATTGACTTTGGAAATCAATTCATTTTTAAATTTTTTTGCTCTATCTTTGCTATCAAGTGCTATAAAATATAAAATCTCTTTTAACTCATCATCAAACTTTTTCTTTTTGAGGATGGTCATTTATTTATACATTGTCTATAAAGCTATCTAGTTTATCTAGTCCTATATCAAATGGCACAAGCTCAACTTTGCTTTTCTCTATCTCATCTAGTGAGTTCTGAAAATATTTCTTATCTTTTTTGTATTGCTCTGAATTGATATATGATGTATCGTTTTCTTTATTTAAAACACTAATGGCATTACTAGGAAGAGTTTTTACAAAGTCCAAAAATTGCTGATAATACTTATCTTGAATGGTCAAAGATACTCTCATATAGAACTCCTTATTATGTATTGTATTATTATATCATCTTAAGATTTAAAACCCCTCATCAGCTCAATAGTCTTCAAATCTCTAGCTTCACCATGAGCTTTGAGGTGATCTATAATCATATCAAATAGATATGGACTTAAAGAAGTGTGTAGCAGAGCAGGCAGTTCTGTAGAGCTAAAGTATGACTGTATCATAGAGTAGCTCTCTACTACCGAGAATGACACCTTGGGGTTGCTCTTGATAGTCTTCATCTTGCGTCCATCATGAGAGCCATGAAAGCACAGTATCCCATCATACATGACAAAGTTGACTGGTACACTATATGGGATATTGTCACTACAGAGTACTAGCGTGCCATACTCAGCACTATCTAGTACACTTTTTATAACCTTTTCATCTTTTATTTCAAATATCTGTTTCATTATTCCTAATCCTAATTTTCATATATATACTTATGCTATAATAATCCAACTAAAAATAAAGGTCATAAAAATGCTAATAACAAATATAGAGTACCTCCCAAATAAAGAGATACTGGAGCACTTTGGTGTAGTATCTGGCTCATCGGTACGAGCCAAACATGTGGGGCGTGATATAGCTGCTAGTTTTAAAAATATATTTGGTGGTGAGCTTAAAGGCTATACTGAGCTATTAACTGAGTCTCGTGATGAAGCTATGGAGCGTATGAGAGAACAGGCTAGATCTATAGGAGCCAATGCCATACTCAATGTGCGTTTCTCTACATCATCAGTGGCAGCAGGAGCGGCAGAGCTATATGTATATGGTACGGCTGTTAGGGTTAGTTGATGTTTGAGCTTATACTATTTGCCTCTCTGTTGATAGTGGGGTATATATTTGGTAGTATCGTAGAGAGGCGTCACTTTGCGTCTATACGAGAGAGGGAAGAGCAGATGCGTGGCTTACCAACCATCATGCTAAAAAGACCCTTAAAACCTGAGGAAGTACATCAATACAAACTAGTCAATGGAAGTGTGGTTATATCTATAGATTACTTCAAGAAGTTTATAGCTTCATTAGTCAATCTATTTGGCGGTAGTATCTCAAGCTATGAGACTCTAGTAGATCGTGCTCGTAGAGAAGCGATACTGCGTATGAAAGAGGATGCAGGTAGTGCCAGTGAGATTATCAATATCCGCATAGAGACAAGCTCTATCTCTAAGAGTGCTCAACAAAATATAGGTGCTGTAGAAGTACTGGCATATGGTACAGCTATATATAGATGAAATACTCAGCTACACTGCCTGATGATAATGTCAATATAAGCCATGAGAGACCACTATTAGTAGGACTCAAGCTTGTGCTCTCTTTGGCTCTACTAGCAGGTGTGGCGTACTTGATACTAGGTTTTATGATGAATCTTCTAGTCTCTTCTATCTCTCCAGAAAATGAAAAGAGGCTCATGGAGTTCATCTCAGTAGATGCCAATCTCTCACAAAGCCAAAGCCCATATCTAAGCTCCATCACTCAAAAACTAGCCATTTGTGCAGATATACCATACGATACCAAGATTTATATCATGGAGACCCCAGAACTCAATGCTTTTGCTATGCCTGGAGGGATTATCTATATCACTAGAGGTATGATAAAAAAGCTTGGTAGTGAAAATGAGCTAGCTTTCATCATAGGGCATGAACTAGGACACTTCAAAAACAAAGACCACCTCAAAATGCTTGGACATAGGTTGGTATTTGGAGTGATAGGTGTACTGTTGGGAAGTAACTATGGTGTAGTAGCTAGTACGACTCTAGGCATAGGCAATGCCAAGTACTCTCAGAGTGCAGAATACGCTGCTGATATATTTGGACTAGAGGTCATGAACTGTGCATATGGCTCTGTCACAGATGCTACAGCTATGTTTGAGAGGATGGATGAGGGCGATGAGTGGAAACACTTCATAGCCACACACCCAGGATTCAAAGCTAGAGTAGAGACGATGAAGGAAAAGATAGCCAAGGATGGGATGGATACCAGTAAGGCTGTTGTGTCTTTGGGGAAGATATAAAGATTACTGTATATCAAATTTATAAGAATTCTAAGATTTCCTCTTCCTATAAAACTCTACCCGAAACTCCTCAAATCTCTCATCTAGTATAGCTTCTCTCATCTGTTTCATGAGGTCTAGGTAGTAGTAGAGATTGTGTATAGTTCCTAGGCGGAAGTAAGTGAGTTCTTTGGCTCGATATAGGTGGCATAGGTAGCTCCTAGAGTATGTTTGGCATACCATGCAACCACAATCTGGGTCTATAGGTAGCTCATCCTCTTTGAATCTGGCAGATCTGATATTGAACTTGCCAAATGAGGTAAATAGTGTACCATTTCTGGCATTTCTAGTAGGCATGACACAGTCAAACATGTCAACCCCACGGGCTACATTTTCTACCAAATCCTCTGGTGTTCCTACACCCATGAGGTATCTTGGTTTGTCCTCTGGCATGAACTGTGTCGTCCACTCTACGGTGTCGTACATATCTTGGTTAGCTTCTCCAACGCTTAAGCCCCCGATAGCAAATCCATCATAATCTAAAGCACATAGTTCTGTAGCGGATTTCTCTCTAAATGCCTTGTCTGTGCCTCCTTGGATGATGGCAAATATATTTTGTTCTGTGCCTACGCCTTTGGCTTGATTGGCTCTGTGGTATGTTATGGACTCCTCTGCCCATCTAGTGGTGCGTTCTATACTAGCTTTTATCCGTTCTTGTTTTGCCGGTAGTGCTATGAGGTCATCTAGTATCATCATGATATCTGAGCCTAGATTGTTTTGAATATCTATGACCTTTGTGGGTGTAAAGTAGTGACGGCTACCATCTATGTGGCTCTTGAATGTGATACCACCTTCATCTATCTTGACATTATCTGATAGAGAAAATGCTTGAAACCCACCACTATCGGTCAAAAAGCTCTTTGGAAACTTTGTAAAGTTATGTAGTTTGCCCATTTTTGCTATGGTGTTATCTCCTGGACGTAGATAGAGATGATAGGTATTGCCAAGTATGATACTAGGGTTTATAAAGCTCTGCAAATCAGTAGCATCTAGTGCCTTGACAGCACCTACTGTGCCTACGGGCATAAAGACTGGTGTTTGTATGGTAGAGTGGGCTGTTTTGATGGTGCAAGCTCTGGCTTTGTTATTGACTTTATCTATCTGAAATTCCATTATGCTATAATCCTTATTCTAAATTAAGATAACATTGTATCAAAAAAGAGAAAAATGAAGAACATATTGATTTTAGCAGATGGTTTGTCTGCTGAACATTTTATCAAACGCATAAACCAGAAACGAACAGGAGAGAACTCCTATGTCATCGTAACACCTGGAGAGTTTCCCAAGCCAGAGAAAGCTCTTGTAGAGATGCGATTTCACTCTTTTGACCCTACTAGCCATAGTAAGCTCAAAGAGGTTATTCATGGTACAAGGTTTAGTATGGTTTTTATACTTTTGGATTCTATAGAAGATACGAAAGAGTCTTTGCATAATATTCGCCTAGTAGATGAGAAACTTAGAGTACACCTATTAGATCACTGGGATGCTTTTGATGAGTCAGATGAGTCATATACTCAAGTGTTTAATATACACCAATTGATTGCCAATCGACTGTTTGATCATCTACCCAATGTGCCACTAGTAGCTCAAAATGTTGGACTATCAGAGGGTGAGATTATGGAGGTTTTGGTTCCTTTTGGTAGTAGCTTTGCATATAGGCATGTAGGCTCTATCTCGCAGGTCAAATGGAAAATTACAGCTATCTATCGAAGCAGTAAGCTTATCCTGCCCACTTCTGCTACTATGATAAGGCCTCAAGATACTATGTTAATCATAGGTAAGCCACATGTTTTGAACAATATATATCTGAGAATCAGCAATAAGGACGGTATGTTCCCAGAGCCTTTTGGAAAAAACTTGTATGCTATAGTGGATATGGAGAGAGATAGTGAACAGACCATAAACTATATACATGAGTGTATATATCTTCAAGAGAGGTTAGAAGAGAGAGAGCTTATCATCAGAGTTATCAATGTAGGGGATTTTCAGCTTCTTGATAAGGTCAAGTCATATGCAAGCTCAAAGGTAAATATAATGGTAGACTATGATGGATCAGAGATAACATCTATCATCACCTCAGATAT
>DAOUPF010000063.1 GCA_030626265.1 Sulfurovum sp. | reverse complement strand
TTCGTACTATGTTACTAGCTTCAGTACTAGGGCAGTCTGTATATAGTGATATGTTTTGGTCGCCTTTAAGCTTCCTAATCTTTTTCGTCGTATATTTGCAGAGGGGGCATTTGTACAGGCATTTATGCCCTCTTTTGTCGCATCGAAAAATAAAGGTGTCTTTGCGATAGCTACTTTTAGGCGTTTTTTACTCTTTATTGTGGCTTCTTCCATGATAGTGAGCTTCTTCCCTGAGTTTTTTACTACACTCATTGCTAGTGGTTTGAGTGATGAGACTATAGCTGCTACTGCACCTCTGACTGCTATTACTTTTTGGTATCTCTCACTGATATTTATAGTTACTTTTCTAGGAACCCTTCTCCAGTACAAAGAGCATTTTGCTACTACGGCATTTGCTACTGTATTTCTAAATCTTGCCATGATAGCTGCCCTACTCTACTATCGTGATGATACACCTCAGACTGTAGTATATGCACTATCTATATCAGTTATTGTTGGTGGTATCTTACAGGTCATAGTACATCTGTTTGCTATAAAGAGATACAAGATTCACAAGCTCTTATTTGGTGGATGGAAGTATCGCAAAGACAAAGACATAGTAGCCGAAGAGAAAAAATTCAATACTCTCTTCATCCCTGCTGTATGGGGAAGCTCTACACCTCAGATAAATGCATTTTTAGATACATTTTTAGCCTCTTTTCTCATAGCAGGTTCTATATCAGCACTCACCTATGCCAACCTCATATTTACTCTACCTCTAGCACTCATAGCCATCTCTGCTTCTACGGCTCTGTTTCCATCTATATCCAAGGCATTTGCCAATGGTAGAGAAGCAGAGGCTTATGAAAATCTAGGCAAAGCATTTTGGCTTCTTCTCTCAGCCTTAAGTTTGGCTATGGTTGGAGGGATGATGTTTGCGGAGCCTATAGTGTGGCTACTATTTGAGTCTGGCAGATTTACAGAGCAAAACACACTAGTGACCTCAAAGGTACTCATCATGTATATGGTAGGGCTTGTGCCTTTTGGACTGGCAAAACTATTTTCACTCTATCTATACGCATCACACAGACAGGGCAAAGCTGCTAAGATAGCCACTATATCACTAGTAGTCAACATCATAGCTTCACTCTCACTCATGAGCAGCATGGGAGCTGCTGGACTAGCACTTGCAGGTAGTCTTGGTGGTTGGGTTCTTTTTATTTTGACTGTTCGTGAAGTTGGTATGGGGCATTTTATGCAGATTATTAAGTCTATGAGAACTATCTATTTGATTATAGGATTGATTCTCTTTGCTATCTCTTTTTACTATCTAAATGAGTGGTTAGTGGAGCTTATACGCCATTAGCCCAGAAAATTTCCAATTTCTAATTTCTAATTTCTAATTCATTAGATATAATCGCGTAAACCTGAATTATGCAATAGAGTTGTAAAAATAGTACTCTGTAATCTCTATTGCATATTTCGGGATAAAATTATCTGGGATAATAATGGAGTAACAATGGTTATATATGACAGCACAAAGAAGACAAAATTACCATTTGAGCCTATACACAAGGGGCGAGCTAGTATCTATGTATGTGGACCTACGGTGTATGATGATGCACATCTAGGTCACGCTAGAAGCTCACTTAGTTTTGATATTTTAGCTCGTACTCTGAGAGTATTGGGCTATCAGGTGACTATGGGTAAAAACTTTACTGATATTGATGACAAAATCATCAAAAAAATGTCCCAGACTGGAGATAGCCTAGAGGAGCTGACTACTCGCTATATAAAGCGTTATCTAGATGAGATGGATATACTAGGCGTACGCAGAGCCGATATAGAACCAAAAGCCACAGAGTCACTCCAAGCTATGGAGACTATGATACAAAAGCTCATAGATACAGGATTTGCTTATCGTATATCTACAGGTGATGTTTACTTTGATACTAGTCGTGATAGCCACTATGGTGATATATCCCATCAAGTCACAGAAGATGATGAGAACCAAAGCCGCATAGCACATAATGATGAAAAGAAGAACCCAAAAGATTTTGCACTATGGAAGGCTTGTAGAGAAGATGAGAGTGTCTGTTTTGACTCTGCATTCTCTAGTGGTAGACCTGGCTGGCATATAGAGTGCTCTGCTATGATAGAGAAGCATTTTGCTGTCAATCATGGTAATGATGAGTACAGTATCGACATCCATTGTGGTGGTGCAGACCTACTGTTTCCTCATCATGAAAATGAAGCATCACAGAGCAGATGTGCTACAGGACATGAGATAGCCAAATACTGGATGCACAACGGCTTCGTACAGATAGATGGTGAAAAGATGAGCAAAAGCCTAGGCAATAGCTTCTTCCTCAAAGATGCACTGGAAGTTTATGATGGTGAAGTGCTGAGATACTACCTCATATCTATACACTATCGCAATGACTTCAACTTCAACGAAGAGGATTTGCAGAGTGCCAAAAAGAGGCTAGACAAGATATACCGACTCAAAAAGCGGATATTGCCAGGCAAAGCTAGCGTAGCAAACAAAGAGTTCAAAACAGCTCTCCTAAATGCTATGTCAGACGACCTCAATATCTCAGTAGCTCTCTCGGTCATAGATGAGATGACAGCATCTGTAAATGAGAAGCTAGACAATAACCCAAAAGACAAAGCCCTCAAAAAAGAGACTATCGCCAATATAGAACTCATAGATGAGCTTCTAGGCTTTGGTGGCAAAGAGCCATTTTCATACTTTCAGATAGGTGTGAGTGATGAGCTAAAAATGAAAGTGGATACTCTACTGGCTGAGCGTACAGAGGCTAAAAAAGAGAGAGATTTTGAAAAATCAGACTCTATCCGTGATGAGTTGATAGCTATGGGGATTGGGATTATGGATACGGCTGATGGGGCTGTTTGGGAAAAATTATAATAATTAAAGAAAAAGGTTAAAAATGTTCAACTACAACACACTAAAAAAACTACTATTTCGTCTAGAGCCTGAGACGGCTCATACTATCGCTGGGTTAGCTCTGCGTATTGGGGCACATTGCCCTCCACTGCTTCGTTGTATAAGCAAGAGGAACTTTATCTCTGACCCAATGCTTACACAGAAATTTTTTGGTAGAACCTTTCACAATCCAGTAGGATTAGGTGCTGGATTTGACAAGGATGCTCAGTATGTGCGAGCTATGCCTACACTTGGGTTTGGTTTTACAGAGATAGGTACAGTCACTCCATTACCACAAGAGGGTAATCCAAAGCCTAGACTATTTAGACTCATAGAGGACAACTCACTACAAAATGCCATGGGGTTCAACAACCGTGGTGCTGACTATGCATTGGAGCGACTCAACAAGTTATATTTCTTTGACTACCCTATCGGTGTAAATATCGGTAAGAACAAGATGACACCAGAGAACATAGCTCTGCGTGACTACAAAAACCTATTTGAGACATTCAAAGACAGCGGTGACTATGTAGTGATAAATATCTCATCACCAAATACACCAGGGCTACGAGACCTACAAAATGAGCAGTTCATCAAAGATATATTTGCTATAGCAAAAGATATCACTACTCAACCAGTCCTACTAAAAATAGCCCCCGATATGGAAGCCGAAGATGCTATCACACTATGCCAAACAGCCATAGATGCAGGAGCAGCAGGAATCATAGCTACCAATACCACTATAGACTATTCACTCACTAAAAATGCCAAAGACTTTGGTGGGATTAGTGGTGAGCTTGTCAGAGAGAAGAGTTACAATCTATTTAAAGCCATAGCCAAAGAGCTATATGGCAAGACAATGCTTATATCTGTAGGTGGCATAGGTGATGCAGATGAAGCATACAGACGCATCAAGGCAGGAGCATCACTAGTACAAGTATATAGCATGCTAGTCTACAAAGGCCCTAGCCTTGTCAAAGATATAAACGAGGGCTTGATAAAGCTACTCAAAGCCGATGGATACAAACATATATCTGAAGCTATCGGGGCGGACTGGAAATAATACATACGGAAGTGGAGAGTTTACTCCCACCAAAAGCTCGCGATACAACAAAGATACCATATTCTGACGAATATGGGGTGGGACTAAAGTCTCCACTTCCTAAACGGGTATGTCATGGGTCATGGGCCAACTTTTGTTTGCAAAAGTGGAGCCTTGACCCCGTGAACACACAGTAAATAAAAATGATACACAGGACAAAAATGAACACCCTACCAAAACACTATACCAAAACACTAAAAAATGGACTACAAATCTATGTCATACCTATGGATAATAACTCTGGAGTTATTAGTACAGATGTCTTTTATCAGGTGGGTAGCCGTGATGAGATACTGGGCAAGACTGGTATCGCACATATGCTAGAGCATATGAACTTCAAATCTACCAAAAACTTGACTGAAGGAGAGTTTGACTCTATAGTCAAACGCCATGGTGGTATCAATAATGCTTCCACTGGTTTTGACTATACTCACTACTTCATAAAGTCTAGCTCACAAAACCTATCCATGTCACTAGAACTATACGCAGAGCTAATGCAAAACTTAAATCTAACAGATGAAGAGTTCCAAAAAGAGAGAGATGTAGTAGCTGAAGAGCGTCGTTGGAGAACGGATAATAACCCTATAGGATACCTATACTTTAGACTCTTCAACACTCACTATGTAAGTCATAGCTACCACTGGACACCTATTGGATTCATGGAAGATATACTCAGCTGGAACATAGAAGATATCAGAGAATTTCATACTAGATTTTACCGTCCTGACAATGCAGTCATCATAGTATCAGGAGACATAGAGCCTGAGGTAGTATATGCCGAGGTAGAAAAAAACTTTGCCAACATCCAAAACAATGATCCAAAAAATATCTGCTCTCTAGTAGCTACCAACACTCCTAAAGAGCCACCAAGAGACAGCAGTACCAGACTAACTCTTAGCAGAGATAACAATGAAGTAGATACTCTAGCCATCACCTATGAGATACCAAACTTCTCTCATGGGGATCAAGTAGCTCT
The DNA here is from genome assembly GCA_030626265.1 of Sulfurovum sp. GTDB lineage: Bacteria > Campylobacterota > Campylobacteria > Campylobacterales > Sulfurovaceae > JAAXPZ01. The sequence goes on along the minus strand of DAOUPF010000063.1, from coordinate 2,154 downwards.
ATCAGTCATCTCAGAGATTCTGAGTGCTGGCAAGAGTAGTCGTCTCCAAAAAGAGCTAGTCAATACACATCTAGCCAGCCAAGTCTATGGGTACAACATGGAGCTAACAGATGATGGAGTCTTTCTATTTTTAGCAATTGCCAACCCTGATATAGAAGCAGAAGAGCTAGAAAAAGTGATAATAGAAGAGATAGAAAAGCTAAAAAAAGAGCCGATAACTCAAGCTGAGATAGATAAAATAAAGATCAATACCAAAAGAGAGTTTATACATACCCTAGAGAGCTCTTCATCTCTATCTGATCTGTATGGAGGATACCTTGTCAGAGGAGATTTAGCCCCTCTACTTGAGTATGAAGAAAATTTAGATAAAATAACACCAGATGTTATCCAAGAAGTAGCAAACAGATATTTTGATAACAGTAAAACAACCACAGTAATACTTAGGAAAAAATAATGAGTAACTATATCACAGGTGCGACAACAGCACTCATAACCCCACTAAAGAACGGTACACTAGATGAAGCTACATACGCAAGCCTCATCCAGAGACAGATAGATAATGACATCGATGCAGTATGCCCAGTAGGCACTACTGGTGAGAGTGCAACACTCAGCCATAATGAGCACAAACGCTGTATAGAGATAGCTGTAGAGATATGCAAAGGTACTAACACAAAAGTACTGGCAGGTGCTGGTAGTAATGCTACTCATGAAGCTATAGATATAGCCAAGCATGCCCAGAGCTGTGGAGTAGACGCTCTATTTTCAGTCAGCCCATACTACAACAAACCTAGCCAAGAAGGTCTATATCAGCACTACAAAGCCATAGCCTCTGCTGTAGAAGTACCATTTATGCTATACAATGTACCAGGGAGAACTGGCGTAGATATACTTTCTGATACGGTCAAAAGGCTTTTCTATGATGTACCCAACATCATGGGTATCAAGGAAGCTACAGGTTCCATAGAGAGAACTGTAGATTTACTAGCCAAAATACCTGAACTATATGTATTCTCAGGTGAGGATGCTATAGACTTTCCTATCATGGCAATTGGGGGCAAGGGTATCACCTCGGTAACTGCCAACCTACTACCAGACATGAAAGCCAAACTAGCTCACGCAGCACTAAAAGGTGACTTTGTCACTGCAAAAGCACTAAATGATGAGCTATATGATATCAACAAAGTACTATTTTGTGAGAGCAACCCCATACCTATCAAGGCTGCTATGTATATAGCTGGGCTCATAGATACTCTAGAGTATAGACTACCTCTACTAGCTCCTAGTGTAGAAAATATGAGAAAGATAGAAGAAGTGATGAAAAAATACACCATTGTAGGAGCCAAATAAATGTCAAGTATGAAAGGCAAAACAGTAGTCATCACAGGTGCTACTAAAGGTATAGGAAAAGCAGTCGCTGAGAAGTTTGCACAAAATGGTGTAAATGTTGCTTTTACTTATCATAGCAATCAAAAGATAGCTGATGAGATAGCTCATGATTTGACTAATAAGTATGGCATCAAAGCTAAAGCATATCCTCTAAATATACTTGAGTTAGATGGATTTAAGCCACTATTTCTAGAGATAGACAAAGATTTTGATAGAGTTGATTTCTTTGTCAGTAATGCCATGATATATGGTCGTTCTATCATAGGCGGATATGGCAAGTTCATGAGACTACGCCCTAGCAAAGGTCTACAAAATATCTATACTGCAACTGTCGGTGCATTTGTCCGAGGTAGCCAAGAGTCAGCCACACGTATGCAAAAAGTAGGCGGAGGAGCCATAGTCACTCTCAGCTCTACAGGCAACATGATATATATAGACAACTACGCAGGCCATGCTACAAACAAGGCAGCAGTAGAAGCCATGAGTCGCTATGCAGCTGTAGAGCTAGGAGAGATGGGTATCAGAGTCAATGCAGTCAGTGGCGGGCCTATCGACACAGATGCTCTCAAAGCATTTCCCAACTACGAAGAGGTAAAAGCAGAGACAGTCAAACGCTCAGCCCTAAGTCGACTCGGTACTACTGAAGACATAGCCAATTCTGTATACTTTCTATGCACAGAAGAAGCTGGCTGGGTCACAGGACAGACACTAGTAGTAGATGGTGGAACTACATTTAGATAACAGTAGGGTGTCATGTAGGGGTCA
>DAOUPF010000396.1 GCA_030626265.1 Sulfurovum sp. | reverse complement strand
TTTCTATCTTTCCAAAAACTATCTTCTAGTAGGGCTTGACAGGTATGATAATATATCTCTTTTGGTTCACTCAGTGCACCATTACCTTCATCGCCACAATCTAGTAGTTTGTTTTGTTGCTCTATGACTTTGATATCATTTACTCGTAGCATTTTTAGAGAGCCATCTGTGTAGTTGTTTGCTATCATCTGAGTATTTGCTGCGGGTGCTATGATTAGAGGTCCAGCATATGCCAAGGCAGTCTGTAGAAGTATATTATCAGCTATGCCTTTACTAAGTTTATTGATACTATTTGCTGTAATTGGGGCTATGAGAAAAACATCAGCCTTTTTACCTATATCTATATGATTGAGCTCACTACTCCAACTCTCAGTCTCTTCACAAAGTACAGGATTATGAGTAAGTGCCTCGAAGGTAAGTGCTGATACAAATCTCTGGGCACTAGCAGTCATGATGATATGAACTTCGGCTCCTGACTTGATAAATAGTCTAGCTATATCACAAGCTTTATAAGCTGCTATGCTACCAGTTACTCCTAGTAAAATGGTTTTACCACTTAGGTCAATATTCATCTACTTATCCTTTCCCAAAAAATTTATAAAAGAAATCTTTTATCTCTCTCATAGGAGCACGAGATATAGCCAATGAGCCTTTTTGTATATCTTTGGTGATAGTACTTCCTGCCGCTATCATGACATCGTCAGCAATATCTAGAGGTGCAACTAACTGTGAGTCACTACCTACAAATACATTTTTGCCGATAGTAGTCTTGTGCTTGGCTTTTCCGTCATAGTTGCAAAATATCACTCCTGCTCCTATATTGCTTCCTTCACCTATCTGGCTATCACCTAGATAGCTTAAGTGTCCAGCCTTTACACCAACTAAGTGTGATTTTTTTACCTCTACGAAGTTGCCGATATGAGTCTGCTCTAGAGTGGTAGCTGGTCGTATACGAGCCATTGGCCCTACTCCACTATCAGTGATAGTTGCATCTTCTATGACAGAGTAGGCTTTTATATGAGAGTTTATTATTCTACTCTCTCCCAAGATTGTAACACCATTTTCAAGTATACATTCACCCTCAAATGATGCTCTACTATCGATATAGATAGTATCTGGCAGTCTCATTGTCATACCTGAGAGCATGAGATACTCTCTGATTCTATTTTGCATGATAATCTCAGCATTTGAGAGGTCTAGCTTGGAGTTTACACCTTTGAACTCCTCCTCTTTTACAATCACAGGGTGTACCTCTCTATCATCTGCTACTGCCATCTGCACTATATCTGTGAGGTAGTACTCTTCTTGTGAGTTGTTGTTATCTAGTTTTGGTATATACTCATCTAAGACTCTTCTTGATACACAGTAGACTCCAGCATTTACTGATTGTATCTCTCTCTCTTTTTCTATGCAGTCTTTCTCTTCTACTATTTTCTCTACGGCTCCAGAGTTGATAACTACTCTACCATACCCGGATGGGTTGTCCAGCTCTATGACTGACATATTGATATCAGCACTCCCAAGAGATAGGGCTTTTAGAGATTCTGTTGTGACTAATGGCATATCTCCGTTGAGTATGAGTGCTCTATCGTACTTGACACTCACTCCTCTCATAGCACCACCAGTACCAGGGAACTGCTCTGCATCTTGGATATGAAATTTTATATCTTGATACTGGCTCTCGATCTGTTCTTGTATTAGCTCTGCTTGGTGGTATAGTATGATAGTTATATCATCTGACAAATTTAGAGCAGCATCAATAGCATGAAATAGCATAGATTT
>DAOUPF010000232.1 GCA_030626265.1 Sulfurovum sp. | reverse complement strand
TTTCTCTTCTCATCTTTGTCTACTTCATATGCTGTTTGGCTTATGATGCTCGTGTCATGGGCTGATTCTACCTTTACAGTAGTTGGATTTTTGAGTATATTTTTAGCTAGTTTCTCTATGTTTTCAGGAAAAGTTGCAGAGAACAGTAGAGTCTGTCTATTTCTAGGAAAGTTAGAGACTATCTTCGTGATAGCATCATAAAAGCCCATATCCAGCATCCTATCAGCCTCATCTAGGACTAGAGTTTTTATATCATATAGTGGCAGTGTCTCTCTGGAGAGGTGGTCTTGTAGTCTACCTGGAGTTCCTACTACTATATGAGCACCCTTCTCTAGTGATGCTATCTGAGGACGCATAGGTGTACCACCACATAGTGTGACTATCTTTAGGTTATTTTTGTATCGTGCTATGCGTCGTAGCTCTTTGGCTACTTGATCAGCTAGCTCTCGTGTAGGTGTCATGATGAGTGCTTGGGGTGCATACCCAGAAGTATCTATATCCAAGATCATAGGTATACCAAAAGCAGCCGTCTTGCCTGAGCCAGTCTTGGCTTGGGCTAGTAGGTCCTTGCCTGCAAGTCCTAGCGGTATAGTCTGCTCTTGTATCTCTGTCATCTCTTTATAGTTTAGGGAGTCTAGATTGGCTATGAGCTCTTGGGGTAGTTTGGTGATAGTTGAAAAAGTGGACATGATTCTCTCTTGGGATTTTATTTGAGAGAATTATATCTTAATTTGAGTTAGCCCTAAAAATATCATAGGTAAATATCATCAATGCGAACCATATAAGAGCGAAAGTCAACATCTTTGCACTGCTCAATACTTCATCATATATGACTATAGCTACAACAAATGCAACACTAGGCCCTATATACTGCAACATACCCAAGGTACTGAGCTTGAGCCTGAGTGTTGCTGCGTTGAACCATAGTAGTGGCAGAACAGTCACTATGCCACCCAAGCACAACATAAATGATATGTATGAATCATCACCCACTAGAGCACTAGAGTTTGTCCAGATGAGATATGATAGATAGCCTAAGGCAAATGGCAATAACAGCAGCGTCTCTATAAATAAGCCTGGCATGGAAGCTACATTGACCTTTTTTCTCACCAATCCATAAAAAGCAAAGGAAAAAGCCAGACCTAGAGATATGAGAGGCAGAGTTCCTATAGTGACTAGCTGTATCATGACTGCTACAAAGGCTATGGAGACTGCTATGAGTTGGTTTTTGCTTATTCTTTCACTAAAAAATAGATAACCTAGAAATATACTAATAAGTGGATTTATAAAATACCCCAAACTAGCCTCTAGGATCTTATCTACACTAACTGCATAGATAAAGATGAGCCAATTTAGCGATACTAAAAATGATGATAGAAATAGATACTTAATCTGAAGTTTGTTTTTCAAGATAGGGTTGATAAGCTTGAACTGCTTACTGACAAAAAGCAGTAGAGTCAAAACTACCACTGACCATATGATACGATGTATCAGTACCTCTAGAGGATTTACACTAGAGACTTGCATGAAATATATAGGAGCCAAACCCCAAAACAAAAATGCTGCTACTGCATAAAATATCCCTATCGTATGCTGTGAATATCTCATAATCTACTCAAATATAAATGGTAGTACAGAAGCTACGATAAGCACTGCCATAGTGATGTTAAATATCCTAATGCTTCGCTCATTTTTAATAAGCTTCTTCAGAAATACTCCACCCAATGCCCAAGAGTTTGTTGAGATGAGACCAGAACACATATATATGAATGCGATGACTAGTATCTGTATGAGTACGATATCAGGGTTGGTCGTAAATGATGCTGTTGATGTGATAGCCATAATCCAAGCCTTGGGATTTACCCACTGAAATACAGCTGCTTGAATGAATGTAAAAGGTCTGCCACTACTGCTTCCTTGTGTATCGTAGCTACCTTTGGAGTTGGCTATCTTCCATGCCATCCATAGCAGATACGTAATGCCCACTACTTTTAAAATCGTAAATACCATAGGAAAAAGCTCAAATATAGTACCTATCCCCAACCCTACACAAACCACCATCAGAGGAAAACCTAACATAACTCCAAGGATATGGGGTATAGTCCTTTTATATCCAAAAGTCAGTCCAGAGGATAGTAACATGATGTTATTTGGTCCTGGTGTCATAACTGTAGCCATAGTAAATGAGGCTATAGATATCAACATAGTCATAGAGTAAATATCTTGCATTTCATAGCTCCTAATAGATAATATGGTAATTAGCTTTGTAATAGTATCTAAATTTAATAAATATTAATTAGGCTATTGTTAACCCAAATCACGAATTAAAATTCAGTTCTCCTTGTAATCATTGTATTTCATTATTTGAGATTAAACATTATAATGTTATGATGTCATAATTTATAAAACAGAGGATAATAACAATGAAAGAATACCTAAAAGTACTCTTAGTAAATGCAAACACTTCAAGTCACAAGACTGACAGCTACAAAGTAGGAGATTTTTTTGGGCCAGTTGATCTGGGGCTTCATATGACTGAAAAGCATAATAGCTTCAATATGGGTACTGGACTTTTTGCAGGATCTATATTTTCAGGCTCAAATCGACTCATATTTACTGGTAATGCACCTGCTTGGGATGGCTTTTATGTATCTACTATGGGTAGTGCTGGTTTAGTATTTGAAAATCTAGGTGTAAGTATGCTCTCTATCATAGGGAAAGCCTCTAATCCCTCTATATTGTATATCAACCGAAAAGATAATGGTGAGACAGAAGTAGAACTAAAAGAGATAGATATACAAAAAGTATGGAATGAAGGACGAGGCGGAATATACTCTCTGATGGATTATACTTTTGAGCAGTATGGTCACAGATATGACAATGACCCTCGTATACTAGCTACTGGCCCATCAGCAAACTCTACTGATTTTGGTGCGATTGGCTCTGTACCTATCAAAAAAGGTATATTGTCACATGTAGATACATGGGCAGGCAGAGGTGGTTTTGGTAGTAAAATGCTCCAAGAGCACGGTATAGTCTCTATCATATATGGTGGCGCATATGCTCCGGAGAGTTTCCGTGACCGCAAATCTGCTGATCAGTGGTTTATGGATAGATACGGTATGAAATTTGCAGCAAAAGATAAAGCTGCGACTGTCAAATATAACTTTGATTCAAAACTTCAAACTGGAGGTACTCTAGGTGCAAACTATGCAACTATAGGTGGTAGTCTATTCTCTTTCAACTACAAGAGTATCTATGACAGCGAAGATCAAAGAGTAGATCTACATAAAAAGCTGGTCTATGACCACTATTTAGAGCAGTTCAAAGAGGATACAAAAGATAAAAAAAG
>DAOUPF010000029.1 GCA_030626265.1 Sulfurovum sp. | reverse complement strand
GCTGTGATGAGTGCTATCAGACTAGCACGGGGGGCTACTGGTAGAGACAATATCATCAAGTTCACTGGATGTTATCATGGGCATAGTGACTCACTACTAGTACAAGCAGGCTCTGGAGCTGTGACTTTTGGTAGTCCTAGTAGTCCTGGAGTGCCTGCTGATTTGACCAAGCATACACTACTGGCGAATTACAATGATATAGCCAGTGTAACGAAGTGTTTTGAAGATAGCGAAGATATAGCTTGTGTCATCATAGAGCCAATAGCTGGAAATATGGGACTTATTCCTGCTGATGAGGATTTCTTAGTAGAGCTAAGAACGCTTTGTGATATGCATGGAGCTCTTCTGATATTTGATGAAGTAATGAGTGGATTTAGAGCATCATTCAAGGGAGCTCAAGGTATCACAGCAGTCAAGCCAGATATAGTAACTCTGGGCAAAGTTATAGGTGGTGGTATGCCTGTAGGTGCCTTTGGTGCTAGTAGAGCTATCATGTCACAGCTCTCACCAGAGGGTCCAGTATATCAGGCAGGAACTTTGAGTGGAAACCCAGTAGCTATGGCAGCAGGACTTGCAAGTATCAAAAAGCTCAAATCAAACCCATCTCTATATGTTACTTTGGCAAATCGTGCAAAGAAACTGGTAGATGGATTCAAGGCTGCGGCAGAGGCTGAAGAGATTGATTTAGTGACTGATGTTCGTGGTAGTATGTTTGGATTCTTCTTTAGCTCATCAGTAGTCAAGGACTTTGATGGTGCAATGGCCAGTGATGCTGATAGATTTGCTAAATTTCATAGTGGAATGTTAGCTCGTGGTATATATCTGGCATGTTCCGCATATGAGACTGGATTTATCTCTACTGAGACTACTGACGAGATGATTGACAAAGCTATCATCGCAGCTTATGAAGTGATGCGTGAAATAGTAGATAGTGAGTAGAGAGCATGAGTGAAGAGCCAAAAGTAAAAAAGATAGTAGATGCTGCTGATGGGCTGAGCCTTGGTATATCTATAGTAGTTGCAGTACTCATGGGTGTAGGTATAGGTATACTGCTTAGAAAGTTTTTTGGCTATGAATGGCTGTTTTGGCTGGGTGTGTTTTGGGGTATTTCAGCAGCTGTGTTGAATGTATATAAAGCATATAAAAAACAGAAAAAATCACTAGATGAACTAGCAGATGACCCTAGATACAAGCAGAGAAGTTTTGATGATGACGATGATGAGGATGAAAAATACTAAATGACTAATACTATAAAATGGTTTCTTATTATTGATACTGTTATTATCCTGCTCTGCCTAACTGTTGGTGAAGATAATTGGTTATATAGTACACAGATAGCTTTTTGGAGCTCTTCATTGGTGTTAGGAGCATCAATGCTTAGTTATCAGAGGGTGGTTTTTCGTAGTCTAGAGGATGGTGCAGCTGTTCCAGATGATGATCGAGATATGTTAGATAAGATGGAAGATCCATATAATCTATATGGTGAAGATGAGCCTATGCAGTCTACAGAGTCCTCAGAGTCAACAAAGCTCCAAGAGAAAACTAAGCCAGCTCGTCGCTCTACACTAGAGGCACTTAAGAACTCTAAAGGTACATTGTCATTTTACCGTTTGGGCTCATACCTACTTCTTTTTATTGGTTTTTTCTACCTCAGTAGCAATGAGATACTTCATATCCCAAGCTACCTGATATCATTAGCTCTTCCAATTATAATCATTGTAACATTGCTCATGACCAAAGATGGGGGCATATATGAAGAGAGTAGCTAGCTTGGCTATTGTAATCATAATGCTCTTTGTAGGATATAAGATAAACTCAAGAATGGAGATATCTCCGTTTAAAGAGCAGGTAAGTAATTTTGTCTCATTGCTAAAACAAGATAAGCCTTTTGAAGCACAAGAGCTACTTTATGAAAATCTGCAGTATCATGTGTCTATTGAAAATCTCTCTAATTTTGCAGTAGAGAGTAATATAAAAAAGGCAAAAGAGATATCATGGGATACTTGGTCTAGTAATGATGGTAACTATACGATAGAAGGTAGTTTACTGTTTGAAGATGACACTAGCCAAGCCATAAAATCACTACTTACTTACAATAAGGAAGAGATTGAAATTATAGAAATTAGTTTAGGAGATAGAGAGATTAAAAGTGTAGAGAACAACTCTACAGGCTTTCTGAGATAATACCAAATCCAATTTGAATGATATAAAACTACTACATTAACTCTTTTACCTTCAATAAATCTTGCATTACCTCTCTTTTTGCTGATGGATTTCGCAGTAAATAACTAGGATGAAATGTTGGAATAATGTTATATCTATCTCCTTTTATTACAGCACCACGGACTCTAGAGATTGGGTTTTCATCATTGGTAAGGTAGTGATATGCAGTTGCTCCTAGTGTGACTATAATCTTTGGTTTTATGATCTCTATCTGTTTGAGAAGATATGGACGGCAAGTTATTGCTTCTGATGGGCTAGGTTCTCTATTTTTTGGGGGTCTGCATTTGACTATATTGCAGATGTAAGTACTCTCTCTAGGGATATGCAGAACATTCTCTATCATTTTTGTCAATAGCTCTCCAGAGTGACCCATAAAAGGGAGTCCCATACTATCTTCTATAGCACCTGGACCTTCACCTATAAACATAACATCTGCTTCTATATTTCCTTCACCAAAGACTACTTTCTGTCTGCTTTTACTTAGCTCACATAGATGACAATCAAGAGTGAGTTTTTTGAGAAGCTCTATATCTTTTGGTAGCTCTATCTTCTCCTCTTCTATCTCTGAAGGGATATTATCTGTATATTTATACCCTAACTGTTTTAGTAGATATAGCTGTTTTAGTTGAAGTGCATTATGGAGGTTTTTCATGATGGTATTATATCTAAGTGAAAGTAAAATACATACTTATTATAATTTTTATAGTATAATTTTTATCTAAATAATATATAGCAAAATCAAAATAGAGAGGACTAAATATGCCAGAAAATAGTTTACCTCAGATAAAAAAAGCAGGCTTTATGCTAAGACCCGATACACCATCAATCAAGCCAGTTTATGAAACTATAAAAAATCACTTTAATAACTCTGGTATAGAAGTTGTACTATCCAAAGATTCAGCAGATATGATAGGTGATAATGGTATGTCTTTTGATGATATGTGTAGTGAATGTGATTTTTTAGTATCACTTGGTGGTGATGGTACTCTCCTCTCATTAGTTAGAAGAAGTTATGGTAGTGGTAAACCAGTGTTGGGTATCAATGCTGGAAATTTGGGCTTTCTTGCAGATATCACCCAAGACGATGTTCCCTCATTTTTAGAACAACTACATTCTGGAGAGTATCGTATAGATGATAGAATGATGATAGAGGGTTATGTAGAACAAGAGGGTGAGAGAGAAAGCTTTTATGCATTTAATGATGTTGTAATCACCCGCCCTACGATATCAAAAATGGCACAGATAGATGCATATATCAATCAAGAGTGGTTCAATGCCTATAGAGGTGATGGATTGATAGTATCTACTCCTACTGGCTCTACAGCATATAATCTAGCTGCTGGTGGGCCTGTAGTGTATCCACTGACAAATGTATTTATCATGACTCCTATATGTGCACACTCCTTGAGACAGAGACCACTAGTGATGCCTGCGGACTTTACTATCAGACTCAAGTCACCCAAAGATCAAGTAGTAGTGATGGTAGATGGGCAGGACTCATATAGCTTGGCAGCAGGAGAGACTTTGGCAATCAGAGGTGCTACTATAGGTGCTAGAATGTTGCATAGAAAAGAGAGAGATTACTTCTCAATCTTACGAGAGAAATTATCTTGGGGAGATAAACATTGATTAGACGATTGTATCTCAAAGAGCTACTAGGTTTTCCTAGTGTAGAGCTTGATTTTGATGGTGGATTAGTAGTGCTTAGTGGACCATCTGGTACAGGTAAGTCAGTGCTTATGAATAGTGTATTATCTAGTCTAGGTATCGGTAGTGCAGAGGCGAGATTGTGTGAGATAGAGCTTGATAAACCATATGGGTTTAGTGCAGAGTCATATGAGATAGATGATGATGTGACTATCAGAAGTATAAAAAAAGACCGTATTAGATACTATCTCAATGACCAAAATATCTCAAAAAAATCACTCAACAGACTATTTGCATCACATATAAACTATCTCAGTGTCAGGGATACTGGTGGTTTTGAAAGTGATACACTACTAGAACTCATAGATAATTCACTCTATATTAAAAATAAAGCATTTGAAAATCTATCTAAAGTATATAGAGATAGATATCAAATATATAGCGATAAAAAAGTAGAACTAGATAAGATAAAGCAGAGTGAAAAAAAGCTATCTGAACTTATAGAATTTACTACATTTGAGATAGACAAGATAAAAGCTATAGATCCAAAAAATGGTGAAGATGAGGAGCTTATAGTTGTCAAAAAACAGCTCTCAAAAATAGATAAAATCAATGAAGCCTTATCTAAGGCAGAGGATATATTTGGCTATGAGTCATCTGTAGGGGATGTTTATACTCTTTTAGAGAAAGATAGTAGCTATTTTTCTGATGCCATGAATCAACTTCGTTCAGATATTGAGGAGACAACACTTCTCACAGAGGAACTCTCTGATACAGATGTAGAAGCCTTGCTTGATAGGCTAGAGAAGATAAGTGAACTAAACAATAGATATGGTTCGATACCAGAAGCCCTAGAGTATAAAGTAAAAAAAGAGCAAGAGCTTGAAGGCTATCTCAGTATAGAAGAGGATAAAAGTGAATTGCAGTCATTTTTAGAGCAAGAGTATAAAGAGCTATCTAATCTAGCAAAAGATATGACCAAGGCTAGAGTAGCACAGTCACAAGAGATAGCTGCTAACTTGGAAGAGTACTTAACTAAGCTAAAGTTACCAATAGTCTCATTTGTATTTGAGAGTGTAGAGTTATCATCTAATGGCTCAGATAGAGTGGATTTGCATATGCAAAACTCTAAAACAGCAACCCTAAGTGGAGGAGAGCACAATCGTCTTCGTTTGGCTCTCATGGTAGTATCACTAAGTAGCCATAAAAGTGGAAGTGGAGTTATCATACTAGATGAGATAGATGCAAATGTAAGTGGTGATGAGTCTATAGCCATAGCAGATATGATAGCCAAACTATCTACCTCCTATCAGATATTTGCCATTTCACATCAGCCCCATCTAGCAGCAAAAGCAAATCAGCATATACTTATAGACAAAGAAGATGGTATAAGCTTTGCCGATATACTAGACAGTAATGGACGTATCCAAGAGATATCTCGTATCATAGGTGGAGAATCATCTAATAAAGAGGCTATCGCTTTTGCCAAAAAACTATTAGCTTAAAAAACTAATGGGGATCTCTAATAGAAGTGGAGGCTTTAGCCCCACTGAAAATTAGATTTTACAGTAAAAACAATATATGCTGAGACTAAAGTCTTCACTTCCTATACATACCTAACAGGCACAAAATAAGTACACTTAAAAAGCCCATCTTCACTCAAGAAGTGATTTTTTTCAAAGATAGTATATGATGGCATAGTGGTGGTCTCAAATCCACTCTTGGGCAACCAGTGGTGATATACCCACTGTATAAGCTTTAGTATGTCTCCATATCTGCCCTCTACCTCAAAAGAGGCATATATCCCACCATCTATATTAAAATGTGGCAGGTTTGTATTTTTAAGATTTATATTTTTTGGATCAGTTTTACCTTTGGGGGAGATACAGGATATGTAGTAGCAGTCATCCAGTGCTGTGATGATAGGATTGTCGTGATATATGCCTATCTGTTCATACTCCTCTATATCATTTGTATATACCCATGCCATCATTTTCTGCCATATTTGCATTATATTGCGATTGTAGCCTTTTTGTCGGATATAGTATACTGTTTTGGTTTTGGTCTTTACTATTTTTGGTACTAGATGTGAAAAGTCAGCTTCTGACATGGAAGCTGCCTCAGAGCTACTCAATATATCATTGGAGTAATCCTTGTATCCTCCATTTCTCCATACTTTTGGAGTCTGTCCAAACCTATCCTTAAAAGCTCTCAGAAAAGAGGTTTGAGAGCTATATCCACACATATTGGCTATCTCTGTGATAGTAGATTGTCTATTGGTTATGAGTAGATTGGATGCTTTTTGTAGTCGGGTGGACTTGATAGTCTCATATATATTAGTACCCATCTGCTCTTTAAATATACGATGAAAGTGAAACTTACTCATAGAAAAGTGTGAAGCCATCTGAGTAATATTTATATCTGTCTCTATATGGCTGTTGATGTAGTTCATCATATCATTGGCTATCTTGCTGTGTTGTAGATGGGTATCTTTTTTATGCATAAGGAGATTATAGCATGAATTAAATATTATATTAGCACAAACTGATAACTATAAAAGCACTATAAGTGAAGAATAAAAATACCTAACCGGTTATCATTACATACTCAGAAATAACAAGGAGAAGTGATGAAAAGGTCATTTATAAGAGAAATCTTAGAGTGTATAACTACTGAGACTATATCTTTTGCAGGTGGATTACCTGATGAGAAACTATTCCCACATTTAGAGCTAAAGGAGTCTGCTAATAATGTACTAAATGATGCTAGTTCATTGCAGTATGGTACATCTAGTGGACTATATGCACTTAGAGAGAAGATAGCGGAGTTTTATACTAGAGATGGATTTGAGACAAATCCTAGCAATATACTGATCACATCGGGCTCACAGCAGGCGCTAGACATCATAGCTAGAGACAACAGAGACAAGAGTATCACTATAGAAGCTCCATCATATCTAGGGGCTATGAATGTTTTTGCTATGAATGGTTTGACTCAAGAGGCAGTATCTCTGCATAGTGATGGAATCGCTATAGATGCATTTGAAAAAAGTATCATAAGTACAAAGTTAGCTTACTTGATACCAGATTATCAAAACCCAACAGGATATACATACAGCGACAGCAAGAGGGATACCATAGCAAGAATAGTAGAGGAGAATGATGCCATTTTGATAGAGGACTCTCCATACAGTGAACTATACTTTGAGAAAAAATACCAAAGCATAAGCTCTCAGATACCACATAGTAGTTTTCATTTAGGAAGCTTCTCCAAGACTCTATCCCCAGCACTTAGAATTGGTTGGATTAGAGCAGAGGAAAAGCTATTAGATCCACTTATTGCATACAAAGAGACTATGGATTTACATACAAATGGACTATCTCAGTCTATATTGAATGATTATTTAAGAGATGTTAGTAGATATGATGAGCATTTGAATCTATTGAGAAAAATATATGCCAAGAAAATGCAAATGTTCAAAATATATCTTGATGAACTGTTACCAGAGTTTAAGCATAGTAAGCCAAAAGGAGGCATGTTCATATATGGTGAGATACCTGATGTAGATATATCTATACTAGTACAAAAATGCCTAGATAGAGGTGTTGTCTTTGTTCCTGGAGAGGAGTTTTACACTGATGGTTCTAAGAATTCTGAGATTAGATTTAACTTTACTCACTGCAAGACTACAGATATTTTCAAAGGCTTAAATATCATAGGTAAAGTGTTAAAAGAGTTAAACTAGTTTACTCATCTCCTAGGAGGTATAGCCATAGCTGACTCACTACGCCCTCTAAACTCAAAGTATATATCTCCACAACTATAATCCTGTGGATGGTTGGTTTTGACTAGGATTATAGAGTTTGGTCTTATCTCTTGTGTGGGGACATGACCAGTATGAGATTTGAGTAGAGCAGGGTAGATACTGGTGTTTAGTACCCAAAAGTCACTATGGTCTGGGTCTGTACTCTGTGCCTCTCTGATACCATGTCTGTGTGAGCTAGCTATGCCCTCTAGTATAAATATATCGTGATAGTATGAGTCCTCTACAGCTTCTGGTAGAAGCTCCCCCTTTTTGTTGCGTGAAGCGTAGGCTACTATGTCTAGGTTGTCATCTGTTTGGTAGTTTATCTTGGTGTATAGCTCTCTCTTGTCTGTGATGAGGCTCATTCCTGCAAATGTATGATATGCTGAGATATGCCCCTTGAGAATCCTCTGCTCAAACTTCTCAAACTGCTCATACTCATGAGCTACTTTTTTGCGTTTGATATAGTTGGATAGTTTACTACTTAGATTTTTGCTATGATTTGAGACATGGTCATTGAGTAGGGGGTCTATATGTCGTTCATTGATATCTGCAAAGAAAAATATGACTCTATTTAACTTCTCGCCTATCCAGTTGAGTGCCCTTATAATAGGGTTGTTTTTGCCTAGCACTCTCTCTAGATAGCTAAATATATAACTAAGTGCAAAAACTTCTAGTATAGGGGTTATCCATGAGTTTATCATAAGCCCAAAAAACTTAGTACCCATCATAACAATGGTCTTAGAGACCCCTATGACTATCACTTTTAGCTCAGTAAAGAGTATGAGGTTATCGAGATATCCAGTAGTATATAGTGTCCATGCAGATATAGCAGAGAGTAGTATAGGTATAAGGATGTTTTTCATTTTAGCTTTGAGGTTCAGTGACTTGTAGTACTCACTCATATCTTTGATACCTACCATGATATGGTCAGTGATATTTTTCTTGAGCCACCTAGCAAATACATTATCTAGAAACCATCTCTTGATCAGAACATATGTCCCTTGGATGAGGGTTAGCCCTTTGATATAAGCCAGTAGCTTTAGTTTGGAAGCTGTAAAAAATGTCATCAATGCAGACTTAAACACCAGTGCTATAGCTAGCATATAACCACCCAATACATTATAGGTAACTGGGTAGTATATCTTTAAAATTGTGACTAGAATCACAGGAATAAAGACTGCAAGAGCAGCTATGTGTCGTCGTTTCATACTACACCTTCTATCTCTTTAGGGTCAGGTGACAAACCACTAACTATGCTCATCATAACTCCTAAATACATGAGATACTAAAGCAGCAGAAACACCAAGGTACCTAGCTATCTCTGCTTGACCATAACCATCTTTTAGTGCTTGCATTATAGCAAAGTTTCGTGATGGTATATCTTTGTTATTACTAAAGTGCTTATCCAAGGTAGTCTCTTTTATTTGCCTAAATTCATGCTCTGTATGTACTATCTTCTTTTTCTGCTCACTCTCTAGCCCTTTTTGCTCTGTTTTACTGAGTGGCTTTTCTAGTAGCTCTTGTATACCTTCGTAGTGATACTCTTTTATTAGTTTTGAGTGTTTAGCACATGGGATTATCTCTTGGTATCTGTTTAGTAGGGTTGATAGTAGTGTATATGGATACTCTCCTATAGTTTTACTCATTTTTGCTTTTATGGGGTTATGTTCTATATATCTAAAGGTGGT
>DAOUPF010000270.1 GCA_030626265.1 Sulfurovum sp. | reverse complement strand
TTCTCCTCTTTACAAGCAACTTCACAAGCCTTGCAATTTATACAATTTTGATAATCTAATACCATTGCGTAATTCATGAAATCCTCCTTACTTTTACTATAGTCTCATGCATAGCAGCAGCACCAAATATAGGCTCCATGATATCCTCTATAATTTCATTATCACTAGCCCCGTTACCACCACCTAGAGTGAGCCCTTTAGACTCTGCACCAAATCCATGCACGAAATATACAACACCTGAGATAATCTTATCTGTAGGATATACTTTTATATTTACCGCACCTGTTCGGCTCTTGACCTCTACTGTATCACCTAATTTTATATCTAGTTTGATTGCATCTTTTTTACTTATCCATAGATAATTTTCTTTCATCATCTCAAGTAAAATAGCATTATTTTGTGTTGAGTTTTGTGTAAACTGAGCATGTCTACCTGTAATAAACTTGAACTCACCCTCAGGGGCTATTATATTCATCTCATCACGCCATGTTGGCATAGTATCTATCTCTTTTTTTGCAAATGATGCCAATACACAATTAACTTTTTTACTAGATGTTTTAAAATCTTTTTGTAGTTGGGAGATAAATTTTGGATTTACACACTCATCCATATCAAACTCTTCTTGTAGTTTTAATATAGAGTAATGCCTTTTATTTTCTGGATAGTATTCATACTCATTTTCTGTAATCTTTTTGAAATACTTATCCATATTAGGATAGAAAACACCTTTTTCTCTCAATGTTTTCCATCCTTTTTCTCCATAGATACTCTCAACCATATGATGGTTAATACTCTCTTGAGAATGCTCAAAAGGTGCTTCTATTTTGAAGCCATCCTCTTCATATACCTCTTTTTCACCTCTATCTTCTATCTCTTCTTGAACATCTTCATCATACTTTTTTGTAATCTCAAAGAGAGGTTTAGAGAGCTTCTTTGCTAGCATATGAGCAATCTCAATCATAGGTTTGCTTTCATACATAGGGTCTATGGCTTTTTGCCGTAGTATAATAGCAGGTTCAGCCCCACCGAAGCTCTTGACAGGATCTTCACGCTCTAGATATGTACACTCTGGCAATACAACATCACTCATCATAACTGTATCACTAGGTATAGTATCTATAGTAACTACTAAATCCATCATCTGTAACATTTTTTTAGTTTTAGCGTTATTGGGAACACTTAACATCGGATTTTGTTTATAAGTAAACATCGCCCTTATAGGATATGGTGTACGCTTTTCTACTATCATATTCCTCCAGCCTATCCAAGTACCAGTTCCTCCTACTATCTTTGCCTCTTTTTTATCTACTCTTGATCCTGCATTTGCATACATTGGTGTATTGACTTCATGAGGAGCGAGGGGTAGTTTTTTACCAAAGACGATACCTCCTTTGACATCTATACCACCACCAAGTGCTGTAAATATAGCCTGTGCTCGACGCAACTGAAAGTCCTGCTTACTCCATACTGTTCGTCTACCTTGATAGTATATAGCTTGTGGGGCATTTTGCATAAACTCTCTAGCTATAGCCTCAATATCAGGTGCTTTTATGCCAGTGATCTCTTCTGCCCACTGAGGAGTATAATTATTACTAAGAATATGAGCTTTATACTCATCAAAACCATCAAAGTTTTTCATTACAAAGTCTGTATTATATAGCTCTTCTTTAAGCACTACATATGTCAATGCCAGCACAAATGCCAAGTCAGTACCTACTTTTATTCCAAGCCACTTGTCTGCATGAATTGCTGTATTGGTATATCTAGGATCTACTACTATAAGTTTCAATCCTCTTTTTCGTGTTCTTTTGAACATATCTACAGTATCAGGTGTCACTATAGCCTCAGCTCTATTTGCACCAGCCATGATGACATACTTTGCATTTTGCATATCTGCTTGACCATACCCTCCTATAGTCAGAGAATAACCAGCTACTGTAGTCTGTAGACATATAGATGAGTGATTGACAAAGTTTGATGAACCTAACATATCTGATAAAAGTATCTTATATGTATGTTCAGCCATACCCTCTCCTGCACAATATCCAATAGTAGAGCGATTATCCTCCTCTTCATCCAATATCTTGACTAGCTTCTCTTTTATATACTCATTTGCCTCATCCCAAGTAACTCTCTTGAACTTACCACTACCTCTACTCCCTACTCGAATCATAGGATACTTTAATCGATCAGGGTCATATAGTGCATGCACTCCTGCTGCACCTCTCGCACAAAGCATATTTCTTGATTTTGGAAAGTAAGGATTGGGGTTTATTTTTTTGACGATACCATCAACTACTTCTGCATATGCAGAACATTTATTGACACACATTTCACAAACTGTAGGAACACTTTTTGTTAGTAGCTTATCACTCTTCTCTTTTGCCTCTAATATACTTTTACTTGCAAGGCTTGAGACTCCAACTACACTCAGTGCAACACTACCCTGAAGAAATCTTCTTCTAGATACTTCGACCTTCATAGATCTTTTCCCTTCTATAAGTTATATGATAGATATAAAAGCAGATAAAATTTATCCTAATCCTTTATCTATCCTTATAATATCGTAACACTTATTACTTAAAGTATAGACTATAAAAGTGGCATATTTGGGGTATTTGTGTAGTTTTTATATATTAGTAGTTTATTAAGTAACACCGCCTTTTTATGGACGGCGTTTATTTATCAGTTACATCTCATCATGATGATCATAATAATTGATGTCAAAGACTTTTTCCGCTACATAATACATAGCAAAACAGAGTCCAAGTGCACCAGCTGAGATAGAAATCTCAGTAAAAGATGGACTATACTCTATAAATGTTGGAGCTAGCTGATACTCTGAAGTTTTTAACATCTGCATAGGATAAACCTGTACATCATGTACAAGGTCATATCTCATAAAGAAGATACCTACCATACC
>DAOUPF010000464.1 GCA_030626265.1 Sulfurovum sp. | reverse complement strand
CATGATAGTAGACAGAAACTATGAGATATGGACTCTTGGGATAAAGCTAAATACTCTATAGAACCTACAAGAAGACTATATCGTAACTACACTTCCCAAGAATGTATCTATCTCTTCGACTACTACTGGAAGATCTCTCTCTCCATCTATCACTTTTAGTAGACCTTTATCCTGATAGAAGCTCTCTATCTCCTCTATGGTCTCTGTGTAGATTCTCATACGGTTGTTGAACACCTCCTCTTCATCATCCTCTCTAGCATTTTCAATAGCATCCTTGCGACCCAAAACTCTCTGCCTAGCTATTGATTCAGAGACTCGTATCTCTATGACAGATATTAGCTCTATGTTGTCATCATTGGTCAATATATCTGCAAAAACTCTCATCTGCTTTGCTTTTCTTGGGAACCCATCTAACAGCACAACATCAGTAGGTGCATTTTTTATCACTCCTATCATCTTGTCAATGACTATCGCTGTAGGTACTAGCTCACCACGAGAGACAAACTGGCTATTTATTTTACCTAGAGTAGTCTCATTGTCTATCTCCTCTTTGAGCATTTCACCCATAGAGTAGCTTGTGATTGTATCTGCATGATTCTTTGCTACAAGACTACCATCTGTAGTTTTACCAGAGCCTGGAGCACCTATTATAAGTATTAGCTTTTTTGACATTTATATCTCCTATATAATTATGCGTTCATCTCGGATTATGCAATAGAATTATAAAAATAGTACTTAGTGCTTGTATTTAGGGTATTTGCAAGAAATTTGAGTTTAACCCAAAGGTTAAGCGATGATTTCTTGTGAATGTCCTAGATACAATGACTTGTGCTAGCTTTGTAATCTCTATTGTATATTTCGAGTTTATTATTATACCGATTAAAAGCTGTCTTAACTAAATTTTTGATATTCTATTTATATATTTTAGAGTCATAGGAGTTATAATGTCCATAAATAGCATACGAGGACTGCTAGAACTTGCTGCCAAGCAGAGTCCTGAGAAGATAGCATTAGTAGAGAATGAAAAACATTTTACATATCGAGAGCTACTAGGTCACGTCAATCAGCTAGCGAACTACTTTAGTCAACTAGGATTAAAAGATGGCTCGAGAGTAGGCATATACTCCAACAAAGACTCCCAGCAAGTCATAGCACTACTAGCACTACTATCTACCAAGTTTGTCATAGTCCCTATCACTAGATTTCTCAAGCCCGAACAGGTACAATATATCGTAGATGATTGTGATATCCAGTG
>DAOUPF010000349.1 GCA_030626265.1 Sulfurovum sp. | reverse complement strand
TCATGAAGATAGTAAAATTTTGGTAACTACTCACCCCCTTAGTACCATTAAGTTAAGCAATCTCACGGAAGTGAAGAGTTTACTCTCACCCATATATTTGGTGGGACTAAAGTCTCCACTCCCAAAAAAGCACCTTAACTTAATGGTATTTACTCACCCCCCTTAATCTAGCATCACTAAAGAACACTAACCCCACCAATAATATCCTTCAAAGCCTCAAAGTCAAGGAGTTTAAGGGGTGCTTATCATAGCCAAAGCACTAACAAACCGTCCACTACACCCCTGCTCTTTACGATATGAGAAAAATCTATCACTTTGGCAGGCTGTACATATAGGAGTCACTTCCATATGCACTGATTTTATACCAGAGTCTAGTAACTGTGCTCTGTTGATAGATTTCAAGTCTAGTTGAGATTTACCATTGCTGTTTGTACTAACAGACTCTGGATACTCTGAGAAGTTATCAGCCACTTCACTGCCTACCTCATAACAACACCCTCCGATAGATGGTCCAATGCCTACTATGGTATCAGAAGCTTTAGTTCCATATAGTTCTTGCATTTTAGATATAGCCTTAGCGACAATCCTCTGCTGTGTACCACGCCAGCCAGCATGCACCACTCCTATAGCCTTAGATATCGGGTCATATAGCAGTATAGGTACACAATCAGCTGTGAGTACGGTCAACGCGATATTTGGTAGATTTGTGATGAGCGCATCTGCTTCTACCAGTCCCTCTCCACTCTCCCAGCCTCTATCATCTATCGTATCAATCACATGGACAACATCACTATGAGTTTGCAAAGCCGTAGCATAGTGACAATCATCACCAAAGTATTCAGATAGCTTTAGTCTGTTGGATAAAATAGTCTCTTTATCCTCTCCAGTGTGAAGAGCCATAGAAAAACCATATCCTGCATTTGGGTTTTTCTCGGTGACTATATGCTTGATAGAGTTGTCATTTTCAAATATTTTAAATCTCATTCACCTAACCCCATATTGTTTTTGATATAATACCAAAAAATAAGGAATTATGGCTAATGGATATAGATTGGAAAGAAGTATCAGAATATCTTCGTAGACTGCCACGAAAATTCAACTATATTCTCATATTCCAAACATTCCCTCTACTCTTTATCTCCTCTATGCTAGTCAAAGAGATACATCCTGCACTTTTCCATAAACAGATGATATATTATATAGTAGCTGCCATCGCCTTTACTATCACTGTATTTGTACCATGGAAGAAGGTATTATGGTGGTTTGCTCCTCTGAGCTATGCTTTCAATATACTTCTCCTCATCGCCGTAGAGTTCATAGGCTTCAAGATACTAGGAGCACAACGATGGATAAAAATCCCAGGCATTGGCTTCACTGTACAGCCATCAGAGTTCATCAAGGTCAGTGTAGTCTTGATGCTTGGATATATGATTATGCAGAGACCTCCACCAGAGAAAGGATATGGATTTATAGACTTTGCTATGCTATCTGTAGTCATAATCATACCATTTATCCTCATTGCAAAAGAGCCTGACCTAGGAACTGCTCTGGTGCTTTTGATGACTGGATATGGCATTATGTTTCTCCATAAATTCAAACCTATCGTCTGGGTAACATTTTTTGCCATTGCTGGGTTGGTGGGTTTCTTTGGTTACAATAGCCTACTAAAACCTTACCAGAAAAAAAGAATCCATGACTTTGTCAACAAACCTAGCTACCATGTCCAACAAGCACTCATAGCTATAGGCTCAGGTGGGCTCAAAGGCAAGAGCGAAGATGAAGCTACCCAAACACAGCTCAAGTTTCTGCCTATCTCCTCTAGTGACTTTATATTTGCCTATCTAGGAGAGAGACTTGGATTCACTGGGATGATGAGTGTTGTTGTTCTATATATACTGCTGATTATTCATCTTCTTCGCATTTCTCGTATATATAGTGACGATTATCTCATCACTAGTGTGGCTTCTGGCATGGCATTTCTGTTTTTTATCTATATGGGGGTAAATATTTATATGATTATAGGATTGGCTCCTGTGGTCGGTGTACCCTTGCCTATGTTTAGTCACGGAGGAACATCTTTTATTATTTTTGCAGTTTTTTTCGGAATTTTGATAAATTTAATCGCCGTTAAAAGTTATATAGAATATAATGCCGATGCAAAAATAACCATGATGAAGAAAGAGCCTATAAGAAGAGGTCTAAAAGCGAGCACTCGCAAAAGACACTTACAAGAC
>DAOUPF010000103.1 GCA_030626265.1 Sulfurovum sp. | reverse complement strand
TTATTTATATGAACTAAATCAATTTGATTTAACACACCGATACCAACTTCAATGGTTTTTGAACTCCTTGAAGCTACTATTACATCTGACCCTGGTTTACGCCACACCATCTCTTCTACTCCATCAGTAACTTTATATAAAACATACAAATACTTATGTGAGTCTGAACACCATGAAAAAGCTAATATTGAGTTACTATCCACCCAAGGCTGTCTCATCCAAACCTTACCAACATCACTATTATTGTGAGTTAGTTTGTTTAGGGGTTCAATATCTTCAAACATATGAACTATTTTCATTTTAAACTACTAGCTATCGTTTGGACTAGATTGAAACTTCAAAGCTAAAACAGTTAGCGCATCAAGTGACATGCCAGTCTTATTTTCAATGTGTCTTGTCAAAGACTGAACTGCCAACAAACACTCTTTAATAGTGACATTGTTTAAAGTAACTGTATGAGACTCTGCAAACCTATTAAAATCAATAAACACTGTTGATGGTTCAGTAGCCTCATTAGACTCTGTGGACTCATCAGACTCAGTATCCTCACTAAGCCCACCCCAGTTCTCTATCATATAGTCGTGAGACTTTGTTGAGATGATACCTCCCTCATACCATAAATCAATAACACTTTGCATATCACCTTTAGTTACATCTTGGTGTGAAATCTTATTCTCGTGACACAACTCATAAAACTCATTTTCAATTCTCTTACTCATAATATATCCTTTCCTTTGTTAGACTGTGTGACCTATGTCAGGGACAAGTCTTTCCTATATATATAATTAAATTATACCCAATATATTCTTAAATATAACTTAAATTATAAAAATAAATCAATTCTAATCTATCTGTGGGAGTGGGATGTCAATACCCTCAACATCACCACTGTCATCACTGTATTCAGGCTGATACTCATTGAAACCCTCACACACAAAGTACCTAACATTACCAGTACTAAATGGATGTGACGGCTGTTTTGGTAACATCTGTTTAGCCATAGCTATCACTTGATCCTGCACATTCCTATACGTTGGATGCATTTCCTCAATTAGGTCAATTATAGTTGTTATAACTAACCTATTCTTTAGTTGCCCCTGCAAGAACTCATTATCTGAGATACCATTCTCTTTAAACATATAGTGCAGCTCTTTATATCTAAGCTCTTTAATAAAGTAGAAGATTCGATGTATGGTTGGCAGCTTATCTATCATCTGTTCCAACTTAGCCTCAGAGAACGGTGGCTGCTTATACTCACTATGACTGAGCTTCCTACCTACCATAGCTATGTAATGAGCTACACCCTGCATCTTCTCATCAGTAATGTTATCCCAAAACTCAGACAACTCATCACTCAAACTATTAGGAGTATCCATCCACATATACCGTCTATCACTTTCATCAAACTGCATATTGTTACCATTCTGAGTAAATACGAAAGTAGCTAACATTGGAACATCTGGATCAGAGTCACTTCTCATCTTCCTCAGCGCAAATGTCTCACCACCAGTCAACCTCTTAATACGTTCATTAACAGCACCTAACTCAAACCTATTTAACGACTTGTGCAGCTCATCAAAGTGAACAAAGTACTTATTGTGTAACCACTCATTATACTTCTCTGTAATCTCATTATCACTTAGGTTCTGTGAGATATAACTCTTACCAATCAACCTAGCTAATACTCTCACAAACGTACCTTTACCACTCCCAGGCGCACCAACTAAATAGTAAACTACAGCAGAGTAATGGAACGTTGTCAGCTTAGTAAATAGGTGATTGATCAAATACTCTCTATCAGAGATGTTGGGTATCAATGACTCCAAGAACTCCTCGAATCTAATCTCAGCCTTTTCTGACATTGGAGTTGGCATATACAACTCAGGATCATTAACTATACTTAAGAAACTAGTAGGCTGAAAGATATTAAACTCATACTTACCAACCAAACCAAAAGGCTTACTTGGCATCATTGAAGCCTCAAAATTAGGTAAGGCAGCCATAAACTTATAACTAACATGAGAAACCTTCTTTGACTTCATACTCGCAACTATGTTAACTATCTCTTTTTGTGTAAACGTTGATACAGTCCCACGTGAGTGATTAATCTCATACATAGACCTTGTCAGTGAATCATAGAAATACTCTACTGAGTCACCCATCCTAGATACAACAGTCATCCTGTCTTTCTCCCAGTGCTTATTGTATTGCCATATAGGTTTCCCGTCAATCTGAGCAGTACCATTAACCATTGGACCTATTATCTCTCTATCTAACTGATCAGCTTCAATAGGGTTTGGACACTCACCATTCAAGTAATTCATAAAGTCAACATACAAATCCTTACTCACACTACTATCAGCAGCTACAATAGCACTAACTCTTGACATGTAATTGGACCTCTGACCATCAGGAATATCTTGTGGGAAAAGACAAGCAGTTGTAGCCTTAAATACTCGTGGTGTAATAATAGTAAACAGCACAGAGTCCATTGTCTCAGTACCCAACTCTTGAACAATTAAAGGAGCAAGATTAGTTGAGTTCTGAGGGTTATAGTTACTATTAGCAAGCACAGCAGTTCTCCTAACACTCAACGTCTTAATAAGCTCCAATATAGGTTCAGGACACATCAACAATTCTGGAACTTTAACCCATGGTTGTTTAGTCTTATTACCTACGGTTGGTAAGAACACCATCCTAGCTGAACCACCATTGAACCACTCCAAACCCATTGGACCTTGATTCAGTGTAGGTGGATAATCACTACTATACCTAAAGAACACACTTATAGCCTCGATAGGATCACCCGCCTTATCTATCTTACCTATAGAGTGTGTTATTCCCTCGTAGTTAGGATAGATTGAGTCTAGCAGAGGCATAACTAAATTAGTGATAGCAGTCGAATCGCAATCTAATACTACTACTTTAGACTGCTCACCCGTCATTAGAGCACCTACAGGTGATGGAGTTTCATTAAATGTGTCTTTGAACGAATTCCAATTTCTAGGTGCTCTAAACGATTTGTCTTTACCTTTACGGGTTATCGTTTTGGAACTAAGAGGAGCTGTCCACCACCCTGCAGCTATGAATGGAGCCAATGAATCTATTGGTTTTTGGTTATTGTCCATTACTGTTCCTATAGTAGTAAGCAGAGATGAACTTGAAAGCTAAGGAGAACGTTTGACCAGTAAGCCCTAGCTGAGGTGCCATGGTTTGTTTTTGAGCTATTTTTGCTCTATCTACTATTAACTCAGCATTATCTAATAGCAGGTTGTAGTAATCATCATCAGGTATTCTATTCGTTACAATGTGATCTGATAAATCACTGTATTTTGTGAAAGTCAAGTTTAATCCTTTTATTAATTTATTTGTAGATAAAGTGTAGCCAATATATTCTTAATCTAAACTTAAGAATAGTAATATATACAAAATATATAGATATTTTTAGGTTTTGGCATATACAGAATATACAGTTTTTTTTAGTATACAAAATATAGCCTTTTTAGAAAGTCTACAGTATATACAGTATACGGAATATAGTGAAAAACCGTAAAAAATACCAGTGTATAAAATGTATTTTTAGTATTTATATACAAATATACAAAGTTCACATCTATTCTCAGAGAATTCCGTAAATTCTATAAGTATACGGGACCAGTTATTTTTATATATTTTTAGTTTTTCTTTGTTTTTTTTAGTCCAGCAATTACACAGTTAAAATAACATTAGTTTAGCTCAAATAAGTCTATCCACTCACTATCGCTCATAGTTGAGTATATTTTTGCCCACCAGAGCATCTTCTCCACACTTACAACATCTTTAGTTAGCGTAATTAGCTTGCTGCCGATTAACTTGCTGAAATTCACTTTGTTGCCTTTTGCTTCTATTGTGATTCTATTTGATAGTAACATTTTATATCCTTTTTATTTAGTAGTTGACTGTGGCTGTAGTTGGGCAGTTTAAAACTCTACATAGCTGCCTCCACTGCTTATTATGACCTCTTGTCTTGTAAAGTACCCAGCACAGGTGATGAGCATACTCATGCTTAATAACATTTATAAAATGCTCTTTAGTTTGCTTGCTTAAGCTGTTCGGGTACAACTCTATGTGACCTATGGTGTACCAACAACGTCCTAGCGTTTTGCTGCTCTTATAGCTTATAATGAAGCTAACAGCATCAAGCTTGTTAACAACCTCAGCAGACCAGTTTTCATTACTAGCAACTAAGCTCTTATAACTCACCGCAAAACACCACTCTAAAGTATCTTTAGTTAAGGCAGTTAGGTCAGTATTTCTCATTTAGTGATTCCTTATAATATAATTATACCATAGTAAAGAGGTATTAAAAAAGGTACTCTAAAATATTTAGAATACCCTATTTAATAGCTCTAAAATAGCCCAAAAATCCATTTAAATAGTTTTTAGGTACCAAAGTAAGGCTAAAATTTTTTAGGGGCTTATTTCGCCCCTTTAAAGTCTAAAGTGAGTCGATAAACTCAGCTTCAGTTGCAAATCCAAGCTCAGATTCTACATCAGCTTCAAAAGCAGTTTTTGCTTCCAATTTTGCTGCTTTCCAAGCAGTGATATCTTCAACTTCTTCAAGCGTAAGGTCAGCTTGAGCAATAGCCTGCTCATAAACAGTCTTTTTGGCTCTTGCTAGTTTTGCACCCTCTTTTGATTGGTATGCATATTTGACAGAACCATCTTCGTTTGTACCCATAGTTCCAAAATCTGCGATTGGAAGATAACGTTGAAGAAATGAGCATCTTTTACCGACGATGTCACCATCAATAGTCACAGTTGTTGTCACACCACCACCTTTACGTTTAGAAGCAAAAAGAGCGTTAAACTGGTCAGCAGTTTCTTGTTCGATTACACCATCAGATACTAGTGCTTTAGTAAGCTCAGTAATAGCATCTCTTGCGATGGTTTTAGTAAACCATTTAGTTTCGGTTGGTGTTGCAGTTGTTGTTGTTGTAGACATAATATGTCCCTTATATTAATCTAACCTTTTTAAAGGCTGAATAATAGCTACCTAGATAGCTACTATCAAACTTTAGATAAATTATATCCAAGCTATGCTTTATTGAAGCTTAAGATAAATTCCAATATTAGTAGAGCTATTCCGAGCGGTGGAAAGATAAAAGTGATGATGATAGCTGCAGTGAGAGTGTTCATGGGTATCCTTATTATAAATATACTATAAGTATACCCAGATACTCCTTAATCTATTCTTAATCTATAATTATATTATAGAATCCCTAGAATTATCTATATAATAGTAAAATAAATAGTCAAATTATCCTTAAAACTTGCTTAAATTATACTTAAAGTTTCCTTAAAAGGCTGATCTGCTGTAGGTAGTGCGTAGGCAGTGTGTAAAAATGTGTGAAAATGTGTTGATCTGCATGTAGGCAGTGCGTTTGTCTGTGTTTTTGAAGGGTCAAGGGTCCAATTCTACTCTTTGCAGTTGTTAGTTCGTCTCATATATTCTCACACCATTTTCACACTCCATATAATATAATTATATTATTACATTTTCACACATTCTTATACATTCTCCCTCACTCCTCCTCTAACTACACAGTCTCACACAGTCTCCTCCAACTACACACTGTCTCACACAGTCTCCCTCACTACACACAAACTAAAACTCCAAAAACTAACCCTATTATAATATAATTATATTATACACCTAAAAACTAACAACGAAAACGCTATCGCTAAACACACTGATCAATAACATTAGCTTAGCTTAGATAGCTAGCTTATCTACAACATTGGTTTGTGAACGTTCT
>DAOUPF010000463.1 GCA_030626265.1 Sulfurovum sp. | reverse complement strand
GGATTTAACCATAGAGAATGTTTTAGAACTAGACGAAAGAGAGAGGGGCTATGATAGGGTAGATATACCTCAAGAAAATATATCTACCTATGATGGTGAATTGATCCAAAATGCCATTGTCTACAAAGGAAAAGTAGACAAACAGAGTAGGAGCATACAGCCAAATGTAGATTATTTTAAGCTATGTTTAGATGGTGCAAAGTCTCATTTTAGTGAATTTTATAATGACTATATATCTACAACATACCAAAATGGTAGTGGAGAAGATCCCTATCTAATTACTATCTCAGATATAAGAGAAAAATATCAAGTTTAAAGTTGGTAATTGGAGTAGATATATCAATACTTGTCTAGACTTTGTATGCTGTATATCTATTGAATTTCTGCTACAATAACAGTATGGAACATCTAATCAATTTAATCAACCAATACATACCAGACCAGCTTATAAAGTCTGCTGCTTATATATATACAACACCTGGGCATATAGCTATATCTATACTACTATTGTTATCTATACTTTTGCTAAGTTATCTGTTTAGGAACCCTATTCGTAAATTTGTGCAGATGAAGCTATATAGAAAAAGAAGAGAGTTAGTACCTCGTCTACTGTTTTATAGGCTTGAGAAGATAGTAAAACCCTTTAGATATCTGATTAGTATATGCCTGTTTGAAAAAGCAGTCAATATCTTTACTATAAATGATAGTATGGATTTTATTTTTTATACTATATATGTATTGACTATATCATGGTGGATATATGAGATTATCAAGTTTATGCTCTATGTTTCACTATCTATTAAGATAGAGAGAGAACAGAAAGTCCGTAGAGAGCTATTTAACCTATTTCTAAATATTATCAAGATAGTTTTAGCCATTATAGTATTACTATTTATGCTCTCAAAGATGGGTGTTGATTTGACGGGTCTTATCACTTCTCTAGGAGTTGGTGGTATAGTCATAGGTTTTAGTGCAAAGGATACATTGACCAACTTTTTTGACTCTATTCGTCTAGTAGGTGAGGATGCTTTTAGTCTAGGTGATTGGATAGAGACTGCTGAGGTGCAAGGATTTGTCACAGAGTTAGGATTGGCTGCGACTCGTATCCGTACATTTGACAATGCACTAGTCACCATACCTAACTCCAAGTTAGCAGGAAGCTATATCAAAAACTGGTCAAAGAGAATCATAGGAAGGCGAATCAAATTCCAACTAAAGCTGAAATACACATATGACACGGTAGAGATAGATAGAGTGCTATTTGAG
>DAOUPF010000274.1 GCA_030626265.1 Sulfurovum sp. | reverse complement strand
TATCAAGTCCAAAAAAGAAGATACATCTTTTTCAAACATAATATATACATATGATACAAATGGAAATGTCTTATCAAAAAAGAAAGATAGTGATAATGATGGCCTTAGCAATGAGAGTTGGTTCTATACATATGACTCAGAGAATAATATGTTGACTGAAATACATGATTGGAATGGAGATGCTGCTGGTAGTCACGTAGAACATTATACTTTTAATACCAAAGGAAATATGCTTCTAGAGATGAGTGACAATGATGATGATGGAATAATGGAATTCATTCACTCATACAGCTATGTTTATGATGCAAATGGAAATATGATATATAAAGGTAAAGACTCCTATGATGATGGTACTATAAACACAGTTTATACATATACTTATGATGACAATGGCAATAAATCATCATCATCAACTGGAGGTGTAGTACAATATACTTGGGCATATACTTATAATATAAACCAAAATATATTGACCATAGAATTTGATGGAGATACAGATGGATCCACAGATATCCTAGAGGTGTATACCTATGATGAAAATGGCAATAAACTAACATACAAAAGAGACATGGGTGCTGATGGATCTATAGAAATGTCACAATCTTATGAGTGGGGTGCTTTTACTGTATGTGGAGAGGATGCTATCACCAAGATACCTGAATATAAAATGTCAACTGTAAATGTTGATGGTGTAACTAATCCTATCGCTACCTACCATTATAATGGTGATGGTCAAGTTATAGCAATAAACTATGACAATGATACAGATGGTGCTATTGACTCAATCGTATCTTTTACTTATAGAAGTGATGGGAGAGTATCAACACAAAGTCGTGATAGTGATGCAGACGGTAGTAATGACAGTACGAGAACTTTCACATATGATGCGGCTGGTTATTTATATAAAGAGTATGTGGATACGGATGCCGATGGAGCTGATAACTTGGTATATATCTATACAAATGATACTAATGGAAATAAAATCTTGGAGGGTCTAGATAATAATTTAGATGATACTATAGATAGCACAAATGGATATAGCTATACATATGATACAGACAATAATATACTAGCAAGAAGCAAGGATACAAATAATAATGGCATCATAGATTCTATCATCACATATACATATGATATCGATGGAAATATGCTAACACAAAGTTATGATTTAGATGCTGATGAGTCAGCTGATCGGATAAATACCTATACATATGATGCCAATGGTAATAAACTAACACAGGGCGTAGATACTGATGCAGATCATGTGGTTGATACTATATTTACATATACATGGGGTATATTTAACAGATAATTAGAAGAACCTTATACTTCTGAGAGGGTACTCCCCCTCTCATCTTTCAAAAAGTCAAACAATATCAACACAATTTTTAAAAATATTTCTCTTATATCAATAAACACTCAGGGAACAGTAAACTACTATAATCTGATTACAACAAAATAAAAGGAGTGGAGAAATGATAGTAAAAAATTGGAAAACAGTTTTGACTGTAATAGCAGCGGTAGTGAGTTTTAGTGCTTGTAGTGGAAGTGGTGCTGATATAGATAGTGGTATTAGCGTGCGTGGATCAGGTGCCAATCATACAGGTGCAGTAGAGTTTACTGCTGATATGGTAGATAGCCAAACAATTTATTGTCCTAGACCAAGTGATAACAAATGGTTGCGTATGGCATTTTTGGAAGGTAGCATGAGTATTACTCTAGAGGGATGGTCACATGATGATGTCACACCATATGAAATCATAGATGGTACTATAACAGCAGGCTCAATAAGTCTAGATCTTGCAGAGGCTAATGCTACGACATGGATTATAACGGCTGATGAAGGTGGTAGTGAGTCAAACTGTACAGCATATCTGGAGCTAAGTATGACTTCTGATATGTTTACGAGTAAACGCTTCTCTACAGAGATAGAGAGTGGTGGGATAGTGGCAACAATTATGCTTGAATTTAGAGATGGTAGGATTATTACCTATCATGAAGATGGCACTGTTTTGGATGATACAATGCTATACCGTATAGAAAATGGTATCATTATAACAACAGATGAATTTGGTGTAGATAATAATGTATATCTCATTCGTATGGAAGATGATAGCTACCGTATCTGGATAAAAGATGAGCGTGAGAGTATGCTTCTTACACCAGTATCCAGCTGATATATTTATCTAATTTTTTTGATAGAGTAGTTATTTATTTTATAAATCTGAGAGGGCATACCCCTCTCACTCTGCAAAGAACCCACAATCTCATCAGCCTTACTAATCGCAAACTTTTTATCATAAGACTCATTACTGAGATTAGCAGAGGTAGTGTATGCCCAGCCTAGCTTGCTGATTAGTTTTAGATGCTTTTTGTCTCGTATGATACGATATGAGTGTCCGTTTGGGAATATAAATGTAGAACGCTTAGCTCTGCGGACTCTATTCTTATGTGTATTAGGCACTCGTGTAAATTCTTTTAACTTTTCTAGTGAGGGTAGGGCTTTGATATAGTATTTGTGAGAGGGCCGTTGCTTGATGCTGTCTAGCCTCTCTCTGTTTTGAGATACAAACCCTATAGTAGTATCAGTCTGAGTCAAAAATACTACATCTTCAATCTGCTCCCCACTCACTACTGCCTACTCCCTAACTAAGATAGTCTTGCAGAGCTTTTGGCTCTATATCTCCACCATTAGCTTGAAGCTCTTTTATAGCTAGTGCAGTAGCCTTGGCAGCTGCTATAGTTGTAAAATATGGCACGCTATTACTTAGTACTGATTGGCGGATAGTCTTAGCGTCATCTTTGCTAGATCTATCATCACTAGTATTTATAGCTAGTGCTATCTCTTCATTTCTGATCAGATCATCTACATTTTGACGACCTTCTGAAATCTTTAGTACTCT
>DAOUPF010000484.1 GCA_030626265.1 Sulfurovum sp. | reverse complement strand
TATACTGACCTACATATCCTGTGCCACTCTTACTAGCAAATATAAGCTTAAAAAACTCATCATCCTCTAGAGCTGTTCGTACCTTGACTATAGGAGCAAATGGTGACTTGTAGAGTGTGGTTTTGTTGACTGCTCTTACAGTATAGTGGTAGTTTGTAGAGCTACCAAGCTCTGTATCTACAAATGTAGTATCACCTACTATACCTACCTTTGTACGCTCGTTACAGGCATCCTTGTCATGTGTGCTACGATACACCTCAAAAAATATATCATCACGCTTCTCATACTGCCATACTAGTTCTACTGATGAAGCATCCACAGAGCCTATAGTAAACTCATCTACTCTTCTAGGAGCCTGTGCCGAGTAGTTAATGACTTCGCCAAATGCTCTCTTTAGTGCTGGGATATTTTCATTGATACTCTCACTCATACTCTTCATATAGTCAGGTATATTCTTAGTTCCCACCTCTACCACCGCAGCAATTGCTCCTCTAGAGTAGTAGTACTCTCTACCACTACCAGAGATGAGCAGTGCAGGTGGTTTGCCTCTATGTATGCCGTATTTGCGTCCTGTGACTTTGTATATCTCATCATTCATATTGGCACATAGGACATTGATATCTGTTCCATCTATCTCAGCCTCATGCAAGAAGTTGTGTGCTGGGAAAAATACATTTCCTTGAGAGTGATAGTCAAAAGCTATAGTGATGTTGTCTCTAACATCTACAAACTCTTTGATAGCCCTAGTTTCTGCTTCTGAAAATGGCTCTTCACCACCATATACATTGGAGCTTGTATTGCTATTTTTGGAGAACCCTATAGAGAAGTTTCGGTTGAGATCTACACCTATAGTTCCATCATGATTTACTCGTCTGTTCTTACGCCAGAAGGAGAAATGCTCTCTGGAGTACTCATATCCATCAGGATTGAGACATGGAACCATATATATAGTAGATTGAGCAAGGCTTCTCTCTAGCTCTGGGTCTATATTTTGATTTTTAGCGACAAAGTCTATAAACTTGAGAGCTAGTTCATGCCCTATCCACTCTCTGGCATGAATGCTACCAGTAAATAGCATAGCTGGCTTCTCATCTGCTGTCTCTACATCTTTAGAT
>DAOUPF010000437.1 GCA_030626265.1 Sulfurovum sp. | reverse complement strand
ATGAAAATAAACTTTTTGATATGAGATATATGGGTGTGAAAGGAACATGGGGGAGCAGAGGAGACTACTACTCATCACTAGAGTTACTTGTTAGTATGCACAAAAGCATCTCAGTCTCAGCCAACATAGATGGTATCATCAAACTGGGAGCTACACACAACAAAGCAAAAGAGCCATGCATGGTATGTGATGGACAGCCACTAAAAGGACTCTTTGAGATTGATTCACAGATGGTAGATTCAAGTGACTTTGTCCTCAAGGAGACTTTCTGTGGTATGCGTGCAGGCTCCAAAGATTACTTCCCCTTGGCAGGCTCTGTGATAGATGTACCCTATATGTTAGAAAACTATCCAGCTATCACTAGAGGAGCAAAACCAGAGCTAAAATATATAGACAATCTATATATCTGTAATGGTATGGGGGGTAGAGGCTTTGTTTTTGCTCCATTGATGGCAGATTTTTTGAGTAAAGTTATAGTAGATAAAAAAGAGCCTGACAGCCGAACTAATCCAGATAGACTATTCCTAAAATGGTGCCGTAAATGCACTTCATTGTCAAGATAGATATAACTCTTAAGCTAATTATTAAAATTCTTATAAAGATTTAAATACAATTGATATTCAATTGATACAACATTGATAAAATACCTTATCTGAAATTAATTATACGAGGAATATATAGATGAAAACAAATAAAAGACTACTTCTTGCAATGATTGCTATTAGTACTGTACTCTCTGCTAGTGAGATAGATACAGGTAAACTATATGAAAACTACTGTGTGGTATGCCATGTAACAGACTTGGAGAAAATGAAAGACAAAGCTTCTCTGATAGCTCCTCCAGCTGATGAGATAATGGAACATATGAAATATGAGTTTGAGAATAAAGAAAAAGCAGTAAAATTTATGGCAGAGTATATGCTCACACCAGATCCAAAGAAAGCACTCTGTGCATCGATAGAGACCTTTGGAGTTATGCCGGCACAAAAAGGAATCATCACACTAGAAGAGGCTGAAGCTATCAGTAGCATGATGTTTGACAAATATCCTAGAAAAGAGTTTATTGCTGATGAGGTAAAAGGGCGTATGACCTTTGAGAAACTAGATGTTAATGTAGATGGTAGTATTACAGCTAAAGAGTATCAACTATTTAGAGCAACTAAAAACAATATAGATCCAAGTAAATTTATCAACTCATACTATTTTGACAGACTTGACCTAAATGGTGATGGTAAAATGGATAGAGAAGAGTATAACATAATGCGTGAAGAGAA
This sequence comes from Sulfurovum sp., assembly GCA_030626265.1. Classification (GTDB taxonomy): domain Bacteria; phylum Campylobacterota; class Campylobacteria; order Campylobacterales; family Sulfurovaceae; genus JAAXPZ01. Next base: position 219 of record DAOUPF010000437.1, on the reverse strand, counting down.
GAGAAGAAAGAAAAACAGATAAAGAGAAGGGAGTAAACCTCCCTTTCTCTTTAGTCTAATATAGAGTATACAGGGGCACTAATCCCAGCTTTACCATTTAAAAATCCAAGTTCTAATATAAAACAGGCTTCTACACAAGTAGCTCCGACTTTTTCTATGAGTGTAGAGGCTGCTACTGCTGTACCTCCTGTGGCTATGAGGTCATCTATGAGTAGGACT
>DAOUPF010000245.1 GCA_030626265.1 Sulfurovum sp. | reverse complement strand
TCTAAATCTACTAACTGTTTGATAATCTCTTGGATATCTAATACTGCGATGGGGTCAACACCTGCGAATGGTTCATCTAGCAGTAGGAACTTTGGCTTACCTACTAATGCTCTGGCTATCTCTACTCTACGCCTCTCTCCACCACGGAGCTGTATGCCTTTTCGTTTGCGTATAGGCTCTATGTTAAATAGCTCTAGTAGCTTCTCTATGCGTTTTTGCTCCTCATCATGGCTCATATCTGTAGCCTCTGCTGCTATGAGTAGATTGTCCTCTACGCTTAGGTCTTTGAATATACTTGACTCTTGAGGTAGATATCCGATTCCAAGCTTAGCTCTAGAACTTAGAGATAGAGAGGTGATGTCTTGTCTATCTAGTATCACCCTACCGCTACTAGCACTTGTCAGTCCACATATCATATAAAATGTTGTGGTTTTCCCTGCACCATTGGGTCCTAGCAAGCCTACTACTTCGCCACTCTTTATCTCCAAAGATATATCACTAACTATATCTACCTTTTTAATCTTCTTTGCTAGTGATTTGGCTCTTAGTTTATGCATTTAAGCTCCTTATGGAGTAGGTTCTACTATCGTTTGTCTCTGAGTTTATCTCCACCTCATAGCAGTTATACCCTGCACTCACAAGAGCTGATTTGAGTTCATTTCTGCCCCACTCTATCAAGTGCCAGCCTGCACTATCTAGCTCTTCAAAAAGCCCTATAGAGACAAACTCTTCAAAATCTATACGATACAAATCATAATGAAAAAGCTCATCACCATAACAGTGTTGCAAGGAAAAAGTCGGAGAGGTCACTTCACCCGCAAATCCTCTAGCTTTAGCTATAGACTTTGAGAGTGTTGTTTTACCAGAGGCTAAATCACCTGTAAGAAAAATAATGGCATCATCTAGTACAATCGAAGTGAGATAATCAACAACTTTATCTATCTCTTTTAGTGATACTTGTATTGTTTTCATCTTTGAATACCTTTCATTTAATCGTAGGTTATCCTAGCTTACTTGAAACTTCTGCTATCTTATTTAAATGAACCTTTGCCATCCCACTATCAAGACCACTTTGGGCTATCTCTATAGCCTCGTGAATATCTCTGACATTACCATCTGCTAGTAGTGCGAAAGCTGCATTGATTACTACTATATCTCTCTAGGCTCCTTTTAAATCTCCAGAGAATATATCTCTAGTGATTTGAGCATTATATAGAGCATCACCACCTACTATAGCCTCTTTTGGAGCTAGCTTGAACCCAAAGTCTCGGGGGTCTATAACACCCTGTGAGACTATACCTCCACCAACATAAGCGAACTGTGTTGTAGTAGCCATAGATATCTCATCCATACCATCATCACTACTAACGACAAAGGCTTTAGTAACATTTAGTTTATTAAGTGCTTTTGCAATATTTAGTACATACTCTGGAGAGAATACACCTAACAGATATTTTTGGGCTCCTGCAGGATTGGTTAGAGGCCCTAAGATGTTGAATATAGTTCTATGCTCTATAGACTTTCGTATAGGCATGATATGCTTCATAGCAGGATGGTGGTCAGTAGCAGGGAAGAAGCAAAATCCTGTCTCTTCAAGCATCTTTATCTTGTTCTCAATAGTCAAATCCAGATTTATACCCAATGCTTCAAGTACATCTGTTGCCCCAGAGTTAGAAGTGATGCTTCTGTTACCATGCTTTGCCACTACACGACCGAGAGATGCTAGCAAAAGTGATACAGTTGTAGAGATGTTGAAGCTTCCACTCTTGTCTCCTCCTGTTCCTACTATATCTATAGCTCTTTCTCTAAGCTCATCAGAGAGTGAAAGCTTGATAGAGTGTTCTCTCATCACTGAAGCTGCCGCTGCTATCTCTTCTGGAGTCTCACCTCTGTTATAAAGCTCTATGAGAAAGTTTCGTGCTTCCTCTGTACTCAGCTCATTGTTAAACAGTTTTTCAAATTGTGCTTTGTTGTTCATTGTACTCTCCATCTAATTGTACCCGTGCCCACTTTGTGGCAACTTTTAAAGCTCTTTTACAAACTCTTCTTTTTGGCTCTTTGGTATAGACTTGGTTTTAGGGATTTGTAGTACTTCGTAGTGTTTTGCACCTTTGAGATACTCTATAGTCACTTTGTCCCCTACTGAGATATTTTTAGATGCTTTAGCTTTCATACCATTTACAAACACAACACCACTTTTTAACATATCTGTAGAGATTGTACGTCTCTTTACTACATTGACTGCACTTAGCCACTTGTCTATTCTCATTTGAACTCCTAATTGGTATATCTGTATATCAGGGTCTGGTGATAGTGATTTGCGTAATGTAATGAAGTGAATCGTTCTCACCTGACCCCAGACTTCATAACTTAATGGCATTATCCTCCACCAATAATATCATATCGTAGGGAAGAGGATACCCCGACCTACGTACCTACGATTGTTTGAATTCTTGTTCTGCTTTTTTGGCAATATTCATACCTATAAGAGAAAGCCCATTGCCTACAATATATCCAGAACTTGTCAACTCTTTAAATACCGATTTACCCTCTCTCTTGTCATACATACCAGTATCTACTAAAATATCCAGAACATCATTTAGTGACTCTTCAGGCTTTTTTTTCAGTATTGCCAGCAGAGTCACCCGTCCTAGGATATCATCTTCACCCATTAGTGAAGCTCGTCGTTGAGGACTACTTCTCTGGTACTTCGTCTGGCTATTAGCTCACCAGTGAGAGAGTCTTGTCGATAGTGAACACCATCTAGCCCCTGCAACTCTTCACCCTTAAATATTGTTTTATTCTCTAGGTTACTTTCAGGATTGGCTTCTTGTATCTTAGCTAATTGTTCTGAAGTGATAGCAATCTTTGTACCTGCTAACACAGTGATTCCAGCATCTACGATACAAGCATCACCTAGTGGTAGACCTGTTACGGAGTTAGCACCTAAAAGTGTATTCTCACCTATAGATATAGGGTTGCCATCAGTTCCAGAGAGAACACCAAGTATACTAGCACCTCCACCTACATCTGAACCAGCTCCGACTATTGCAGAGCTTGATATTCGACCCTCTACCATCACAGCTCCTAGCGTTCCTGCATTGAAGTTGATGTAACTAGCTCCTGGCATGACAGTTGTACCTGGGGCTAGCTGAGCACCCATTCGTACTTTAGAGCTCTCTAGTATTCTAGTATTATCTGCTGGGATTACATGCTGTAAGTATCTTGGGAACT
>DAOUPF010000378.1 GCA_030626265.1 Sulfurovum sp. | reverse complement strand
TATGCAGATAAAAATATCCTGTAACTCTTTTTAGTGCTTTAAAATCTAATAAATCCTCATCTGTTATTCCTTTATTATAACAGTAAATACTACTGCTATACACTCCTGTATCTGCGTTGAAGTAACTATCAAATGTGCTTGCTACTATACCACATTTCTGACCAAGAATTGCCTTGAGGTACTCTGATCTATCTATGTCTGTGATTCCCTCTATGTTGGCACCTATACTCTCACCTCTATCGTTGAATGACTTGATAGAGATTATATAGGTATGCTCCTCCTCTAGTCCTGTGATTCTATAGCTTGTACTATTTATATCTATAGTTCCATGTTTGACACCATCTACATATATATTGAATCCTCTCTCATTATATGCATTATCTACCCATCCTACTGTTAGACTACTATGTCCTATATCTAGTATCTCTAGGTTACTAGGCTTATATGGTTTTGCTTGATCATATGTTAGAGTGATTTTGACAGAGGCTGGTGTACTATCTCCTGCTTCATTACTAGAGATTAGAGACAGTTCATATACTTTTTTGGTACTCTCATCTAGTTGGGCTACGGCTGATACTCTGAGAGTTCCATTGATATCTACAGTGAAGTTCTCTGCATCATCTCCACTGAGAGCAAATCCACTGATAGGGCTATCACCTTTAGTTGCGAATGATACATCCTCTATAGGAGTACCTGTTGTTGCGTTATCTTCTATGTATCCTACTAGAGAGTATAGTACTGGTACATGCTCTGCTATATTTAGTACATTTATAGTAGCTTCTACTGCTGGGCTATCAGCCTTTGCATTAGTAGCTACTACTTGGATATGGTATACTTTTTTACTCTCATAATCTAGCTCTTGGGCTATAGTGATGTTTCCATCTTTATCTATGTTAAACCTATCTGCACCAACACCACTGAGCCTCATACTCTCTATAGGTGATGTACCTGTAGTATTTATCTCTACAGTACCTACTACTGTATCTACTGTAGAGTTCTCCTCTATACTTAGGATTGTAGCTTTTAGGATTGGCTCATCATCTAGGATATTTATGATATTTACTGTAACTTGTACAGGATTACCTATACCTGCACTATTGATTGCTCTTACCTCTAGTGCATAGCTCTGCTGTATCTCATAATCTACAGAGCTTGTTAGTGTTATAGTTCCATTATCATCTATACTAAACAGTGTTGTATCATTTAGCTCATAAGAGACTATAGGCGTATCACCACCTGCACCCTCTATTACTGTGCCTATGATGGTATCTGCTGTTGTGTTCTCCTCTATAGATATAGTGAGTGGCTTTAGCACTGGTGGATGCTCTGGGATATTTGTTGCATTCACGACTAGAGTTATCACTTCACTTATAGAGTTCTCATTTCTTGCACTAACATTTGCTATGTAAGTCTCTCTGTTTTCATAATCAACCGTTTGTAGTAATTTTATACTACCATTACTCTCTATCTCAAAGTAGTGTGCATCTACACCAGTTATGATAAATTCACTGATTGTTGATGTGCCATCTGACTCGATAAGTATTTTACCAATAGTAGAACCTATCTGTTTATCTTCAGGGATAGTAACTGTAGTCTCTTTTAGTATCGGCTCATCATCTATTGTATTTATTACTGTTATATGTAGGTTTGCAGGCTGTGATTCTCCTAAAGAGTTCCTAGCGTGTACTGTCAGGTCATAGCTTGTCTTAGCTTCATAATCTACTCTTCTGTTTAGTTCTATAGTTCCATTTAACAATATAGTGAATACTTCACTACCGTTACCATCTAGCCATGTCTGCTCTATGGCTTGTGTCTTACTAACTATCTCTACTTTCCCTATAATGAATCCAACTTTCTCATCTTCGCTTACAGATAGGCTTATATCTGAGATTTGAGGTACTGTGTTTATACTCTTTGCTACTGATATATCTATATAGACTCTG
>DAOUPF010000116.1 GCA_030626265.1 Sulfurovum sp. | reverse complement strand
ATTAGAGGGTACCTTGCTAGTCAAAGATATATATAGTGGGAGTGGTAGTTCCGATCCTGAGAACTTAACTGATGTTAATGGTACACTCTATTTCACAGGAGATGATGGTATTCATGGTAGAGAGCTTTGGATGAGTGATGGTACAGAGGAGGGTACTGTGATGTTTAGAGATATATATATAGGAGAGAGCGGTTCAGATATATCTATTTATGGAGCACTCAATGGCAAAGTTATATTTACTGCGACAGAAGAAGATGAGATTACTAGACTCTGGAAGAGTGATGGTACTGAAGCTGGTACAGAGATCATAGTAAATGAAGGACTTAGTAGATGGGATGAGCTACCGCATTAGACTGTAATATAGGTGGGTTCTCCCCTCCTAGCCTACAAGTCTCATCAAAGTGATTTCTCACAAGCTATCAACTCCACCACCCCATCATACATATCCTGAACGCACTGTACTTCTGTCACACCAAGGCGACGCATGTTGGAGATATCGTATACCCCACCTTCACTCTCAGAATGTTCACCGTGAATGCCTCTGATTTGTAGATGATGCTTATCTGTAATGGCTTGGAAGGCTTGCATATCAGCAGATAGCTTTGGTAGGGCTATATGTACACTGGCTCTCATAGCTGTGCCTAGATTGGTAGGGCAGCTGGTGATGTAGCCTAGGTGCTTACTGTATGAAAATGGTACTTTTTTCTCTATCTCTCCTATAGCAGTGACTAGTCTAGTAAATACCTCTGCTATATCTCCACCCATCTGCATAGATATGATACGCAGCTGATCCTCTTCATTGATCCATACTAGGAATGTCTTTTCATCATTGTGATATATACCTCGTCCCTCTGGCCAGTCACGATTGAGCCCTGCTGATTGTAGAAACCTATCTCCAGCCTTGAATAGAAAGTGGTCTTCTATGAGCTGTTTGCTTATCTCTGCACTCATGCCCTCTATGGGAAAGTATTTACCTGCTAGTGAGCCAGTCAGGGCTGACAGTGAGCCTGATACATCAGCTTCTATCTGCTTTCTCTGCTCTCTTGTGATAGCAGGGCCTAGTGGTAGGTTGGCTACATTTCTACCTACTCTGATACGGGTAGAGACTATGTACTCATTTTCTGGGTCAGGATTGGGAGCTTTGAGGTCATCTGGGTTTAGATTGCTCTGATGAGAGTCTGTAGTCTTGAAGCCATGATAATCCTCTATGATAGGGTCAAAAAGCCCAGCGAATATCTCATATGACTCAGTATCTCCAGCATATACGCCTATGCCACTATCGACATTGTCTATACCTGATTGTATAGCATTTGCAAGAGTAAATCCACTGACTGTCTTTTTATCTTTTAGACCCTGGTATACCTCTTGGGTGAGGTGTTTGCATAGCATAGATTTGCACTCTTTTGGGAATATTGGGAATTTATCACTCATTATTTTTCCTCTTTATCTATTTAGATAGGATGTAATATATATAGAAGTATAGCAATATATATAAAGAGACTTCTGATATACTATTAGATGTAAACCCAAAATATGCAATAGAGATTACAAAACCAGAACAAGTCATTGTATCTAGGGTATTCACAAGAAATCATCGCTTAACCTCTGGGTTAAACTCAAATTTATTGCAAACACACTAAATACAAGTACTAAGTACTATTTTTATAATTCTATTGCATAATCTGGGTTAAAAATACCAATAAACCAAAAGAGTAAATCTTGAAAAATACAAAAATAATAACCTCTATATCAATGCTAATAGCTATAAGTACAGGATTGCTTGCACAAAGCCAAAACTCTATGAGTTTTATAGCTATTGGTGATACTCCATATTCTAAAAAAGAGAAGATACGAATAGAAAATAATATCTCAAAAGCGATCAAAGCGGCTAATCCTCCATTTGTAGTACATCATGGTGATTTCAAATCTGGAGGAGAAGCTTGTACTAAAGAGCTGATGACAGAGAGGAGAGATGATCTCTATGGTCTGTTGCCTGGTAGAGTGTTTTATACTCCTGGAGATAATGAGTGGACTGACTGTGATCGCTCTTTTTTAAATGCATCTATCTCAGAGCTTGCTTCACTGGATCTTCTACGGCAACTTTTCTTTGCTAAACCGATGGAACTTCCCAAAGAGTGGCACTATGCTCGTCAGCCTAACTTCCCTGAAAATGTACGATGGATGAAAGATGGGGTATTTTTCATGACTATACATCTAGTCTCTACGAATAATGGGCGAGTAAATATACTCAAAGATGATATAGAAGCAGCCTTAGCACTAGTCGATGCTAGAGACCATGCCAACCGTGTCTGGATGAAACAGTCATTCAGGGCTGCCAAAAAAGCTGGTGCAAAAGCTATGGTAGTAGTAACTCAAGCAGATGTGACTTACCCAAATGGAGGAGGCCCATGTACTAGTAATAACCGTATGTACTGTGATGCATTCCAAAATTTCCGAGATAACCTGAGATTAAATGCACGCCATTTTTTAAATCGTGGCAAACCACCAAAGCCTGTTCTTTTACTGCATGGGGATACATATCCTTATTGTATGGATAAAGAGTTTGGTGGTAAACAGGCTCCTAACTTATGGCGATTAAATGCTTGGGGTGATTTTCAAGACCCAGCAGATGCTACGGTAGTAACAGTCCATCCAGACAATAAACAGATACCATTTAGTGCGGAAACATTACTAGGGCATAAAGTTCCAGAAGATGGGTGTAAGTAAGTTTAACTTTGCTCTAGCAATTCAAACTCTACTTCACTGTATCTTTTACCATTGATCTGTAGCTGGATTTTATGAGTACCAAGGTATAGTTTTCTAGTAGTCATATTGGCTCTAAATGTATGTTTTTTACTGAATTTTACTTCTTCATTCTCTATGGTAGTTTTTTTAATCTTATGAACTTTTGTACTGTATTTGCCAGCTTTTGTACGAAAGTGTATGATGTAATCTATGATGAGTCTCTCTTCCTCTTTTGCTTTTATATCAAAATAAAACTCTAGATAGTCACCTATAACTACTGAAGATTTTGAGAATCTAAAGTTTTGTACCTCTATATTGGGATTTGAGGAGTATCCTAGTAGAGATAGGGCTTCAGGATTTCCTTGTTTGACAAGAGTTCGGAGTGAGTGATTGATGATAAACTGCATCTCTTTTGGCTCTTGATTATGATAAGATTTCCATCTTTTAAGAGTATCTATGACTAAGATAGGGTCAATCTTGGATATGTCATTTAGATGATTGGAGACTGATCTGGTGACATATCGAGTAGGGTCGCAGTATAGCTTCTCTAGTAAGGGTAGGGTATCGGTATAATCTATAGTCAGGTTCTTTGCCCATGGGAGCTTGGGTCTAGTACCCTCAGAGGCTAGTCTCCTCTCATGATAGTTGTCAGAATTAGCACAAGCATCTAACATAATCATTGTTTCATATTTAAAAATATTAATAAAGTCACGGATAGAGTACTCTACAGAAAATCTTTTAGTTATTTCACGAAGGGCTTGCAAGGATATAGATAGGTACTTATTTGTGCAACCATATTTATGGATATAAGAACTATGAGAAGCGTAGATATAGTCACCAAAATCATCATCTGTAAGCTCAGGGTCAAGCTCAGAGGCTAGGGAGGCTAACAGTATATGCACAGTCTTTTCATAGTCACTAGGTAGGTATTTGTAAAACATATCACTGATGTGGTTCATACGCTCCTTTAGCTCTAGAGAAGGAAACCTCTCTGTGGTCTCCTTCTCAAATGACTCTTGGTCGAACTTATCATATACAGCTTTTATCTGTGAGGCTACCATATGTACCTTGGCAGGGTTAAATAGATGATCTTTTAGTGAAAATCTTTCCATCAACACCCACAGACTGTATCTGTGCTAGCCTTGCCCTCTATACCCTCTGTAGCATATCCATCTCTTTCCCACCAGTCTAGACCACCTAGTAGCTCTTTGGTATTAAAGCCAAGTTTTGTCATGTTGAGTGCACCTTTTGTCGATGCGTTACATCCTATGCCATCACAATAGGTTATGTATAGAGAGTTTTTATCAAGATGGACTGTTGACTCTTGGCTCATAGTTTTGTGTGGGATGTTTATCGCAGTTGGTATGTGCTCTTTGGCATATGCCTCGGGTGAGCGAGTATCGATGGTTATGATATCCTCATCGTTCTTCATAGACTCAGATAAATCCCATGAATCTATCTCATACTTTAGTTTGTTTTCATAATGTGTGATTTGTTCTTGCAATGTATACTCCTCTGTGTAATTCTATTGCATATTTCGGGTTTAAGCTATACCTAAATCCTCAACATATTTAGAGTTTGACTCTTTTAGAGCTTATAACAAGAGATACTCCAGATATAAGCATAATAATCATAAGTACACTGTCTCTTAGATATCTAAACATCCAATACAGTATACTCATTAGATTCCCATTATACCCAGACTTTGCAATACCTTTATATACCTTGATGCTTTTTACAAATCTCTTCTCTCCTACTTTTGATAAACCTTTAAATCCCCTCTCTCCATAAGTAGAGGCTAACATTATACTTTGGGGTGAGGCTTTTTTGAGTTTTGGTAGGTGCTTTAGTATTTTTGTTTTGCTGATGGATAGTAGTATATGGCTCTGCTTGCCAAATCTCTGAGTGTATTTGCTCATAGTTGTGAGTTGTTGTATATTTTTGCTTTTGGATAGGATATACATACTGCCTTTTAGTCCAGCATTTTTGTATAGGGTATGAGTGGTCTCTAGGAATGGTTCTATATGTTTGATACTTTTTGTCTCTTTGATTATCTTTGCTTTTTTTGCTAGGAACTTGCCTAGCCACTCTGGCATGTGGTTACTCTTTTTGGCTAGTTTGAGTATGCTTATAGTAGCTTTGGGTACGGTAGAGCCACCTAGAGTCATGATAGTGCCAGCACTAGCCACTAAGCCTATACTAGATAGTGCTACGAGTATCTGGTCTACCTCTTGGTCACCTATATAGTGACTACCCTCTATAATCAGGTCACGGATATCACCCACTAAGAAAAAGTCAGACCCTATAGCAGATATCTGCCCACTGATCTCATCACTCTCACCGCTGAATATGCCATCTAGTACCTTCTGCCCCTTATAGGAAAGTGACTCCCTTTTAATATTTATATTTTTTAATATCTTTTTAGCTTCTACACTCTCTTTCATATATTCAAACTGCATAAAGTATTCTAGATACTCTTTGGCATCTATATACTTCTCCTCCGCTAAGAGCTGTCGTGTATGTGGTAGTGGGTCAGTCTGCATAGTACTAGGTACGAAGTAGTAGTGCCGTATATATAGAACATATCCAGAGCCTAGTATCAGCAGTATAAGT
>DAOUPF010000404.1 GCA_030626265.1 Sulfurovum sp. | reverse complement strand
GGCACTGACTTCACTTGGCCATATCCATGCATATCTTCGATCTCCTCTTACTCTACTCAGCTCCTCATCGTCATATGGCTCTTCTAGATGTCTAGCATCTGACTGGGCACGGAGGACTTTATCTCCTGGTAGTAGACCAGTAGGAGAAGTCTCTTGATTTTTAAATCTTTGGGCTGTATGGGCCATTTCTTTGCAGTAGTTTGATTTTCCATGAGGGTAGTTTAGTATGCTATCACCTAAAAATAGTTTGAAAAAGTGAGGCTGTTTCGCAAGCTCATTTACTAGCTCTATAGGATAGTTTAGTTTCTGTGACGCTATATTGGGTCTGTTTTCATTTATAATCTTTGATAGTGACACTCTCTGGGATAACCATCTGTTAAATAGGTAACCCTGATATGCAGATACGAGTAGCTTCTCTTTCGCTCCTTTGAGTTTCTTGCCACTCTCTGCTATCTCTTTACCTTGCTCCCAGCTTTTGCCATCCTCACCAAATCTTTGGTATCCAAAATAATTTGGTATCCCATCTATACTCATTTTTTCGGCAAGTTGCATAAACTTTCCTGCTTCTGGAGCTTTTATATGAGTAAGTATTATTTTAAATTTATTGCCTTTTAGCTGACCAATCTTGAGAGCAGAGTGATTATAATCTTTTGATAATATCTCTATACGTTCTGTAGTGATATTATGTAACATTTTTTCATATTTTTTAGGTAAAGATATAGTCTGTATCGTAGTGGCATTTTTGTCTTTGAGCCCGGCATAGCCTATCTCTCTGTCTTCTGCACCTGTTGCTTGTTTGAGTACATGGATGAGTCTCCAAGTACTCAAATCATATTTTTTGATATTAAGAAAAAGATATTCACCTTTTCCGCTAGGTTTATATAATGGAATCTCCTCTACATGGAAGCGTTCAACGCTTTGGAGGAAATCAAAAGATATTGGGTTATGGTTGTATGCGTATGTTTTCATAGAGAGATTATAGCACTAATTATCAAACGAAAGTAGAATTACGCTAATATCTTTTCAAAAATATCCTTTTCAACATAATGGAGCATAGATTTGAAAAAAGGCATCTTGCTACTCAATATGGGTGGCCCAAATAGCGTAGATGAAGTAGAGCTATTTTTACGCAATATGTTCGCAGATGAAAATATACTACCAATGAACAGATATATGAGAAAGTTTATGGGTAATATCATCATCAAAAAGAGACTACATGAAGCACAAGATAACTATATCAGTATTGGTGGCAAATCACCACTAACAGAAATCACACTGCGACTATGTGTAAAAGTAGAGGCTCTATCAGGATGGACTGTGCGTCCTGCTATGCGTTATGTACCACCATTTGCTATAGATGCGTTGCGTGAGTATCGTGATGATGGAGTAGAAGAACTGATACTTTTTCCTATGTATCCTCAATATTCTACTACGACTACACTCTCTTCCATCCAAGATATAGAGGCTAGATGCCTAGAGTTAGGATATAATCCCAAAATCACGACTATAGAGCCATACCATGATAAAGCCAGTTATATAGATATAGAGGTAGATGGTATCAAAGATGCTTTAGGTGAGCATAATGCTAGCGAGTATGAACTTATCCTCTCTGCACATGGCTTGCCAGTTAGTATTATAAAGGCTGGTGACCCTTATGAGAAACATATCCAAGCAAATGTAATAGCTATAGAGAAGCAGTTGATAGAAGAGGGGATAGTGTTTAAAAATGTGAG
>DAOUPF010000298.1 GCA_030626265.1 Sulfurovum sp. | reverse complement strand
GTAGAGCCTATATCATCATGCCGTATGTGTGTGGTAGAGGTTGAGGGTGTTGAGGGTATGATACTCTCATGCCAAGAGAGAGCAGTAGATGGAGCAGTAGTCAATACAAATAGTGATGATCTGTATCAGCAGAGACAAAGCATCATGAAGATGTATGGTGTAAATCACCCTCTAGAGTGTGGAGTATGTGACAAGAGTGGTGAGTGTGATCTACAAAACAAGACTCTGGAGTTTGATATAGCCCAGCAGAGCTTTGCAGCAAAAGATCAGCATAGACCAGTGCAGGATTGGGGCTTTGTATCGTATGATCCATCTCAATGTATCATGTGTGAGAAGTGCGTTAGAGTATCCAATGAGATTACAGGTAGTGAAGCCTTGCAGGTACACTCTGGTGGATATCACTCCACTATAGTAAATACCAAGCAAGACCCACTAGATATGTCTCTAGGAGAGTCGGTAGCAGTCTGTCCTGTAGGAGCTTTAGTGCTTACTGACTTTAAATACAGTACAAATGCATGGGAGTTAAATAAAATACCGGCAACTTGTAGTCACTGTAGTGGTGGATGCCAGATATATTATGAGGTTAAAAATGACAAGGTGTATCGTGTGACTAATGATTTTGAACATAGCTCTGTATGTAACTCAGGTAGATTTATATTTGATTTTGCAAACAGAGATGTAAAGAAAGATGAAAAAGCATTTGCTAAGACACTGGGAGCATTTAAAGAGGCAAACAGTATCATATTTGATTCGGTTATTACAAATGAAGAGGCGATGATACTACAAAAGCTAAAAGAGAAATATGGATATAAGCTCATATCACATGAAGCAAGAGCTTATCAAAAATTCTTAAGAGCATATAGTAGTGTAACAGGCCATCAACTCTATAATGGAAATCTCAAAAATATTAGTCAATCACAAGCTATCATAGTGTTGGGTACTCGTATCAATGATGATAGCCATCAGATCAAGTATCACATGACAATGGCGAGTAAAAGAAATCGTAGTAAAGTCACATATATGCACTCTATAGAGGATATGAGTATACAAAATATTGTTACTCAGTTTATCAAATATGAGGTAGAGAGTGAAGAGGGAGTCGTAGCCCTTTTAGCTGATGAGTTGTTACGAGATATAGACTTGCCTAGTAATGCTAGAGATATACTAGATGACTTGGATATCGGAAACCTGAGTGCAGAGAGTAATGTAGGAGAAGAAGAGCTAGAAGAGCTAAGCTTATCTCTAAAACGAAAAACGAAAATCTCTCTGATCGTCGGAGCTGATCTTTATGCTCACCCTAGAGCAGAAAATATAGCAAAGCTATTGGCATTGCTTGAGAAGTATGCAGGATATAGCGTTACCATAATCCCCCCATCTACCAACACTCTAGGAGTTGCACTCATATGTGACTTAGATGATGAGATAGATGGCAAAAGTATAGGATACAATGTAAAAGCTGACTTTATTTTGAGTGCTAGTGGAGATGGTGATATAGATATGCCAGCTCTAAATCAACAAGAGGGTACATTTACTACGCTTGACAAAAGAGTAGTACCTACTAATGCAGCAGTATCATATGATGGATATATACTCAATGATATAGCCAATGCTTTAGAGGTAAAGTCAAAGTATACTATAGATTATACCGCTAAACTGCCAGCTGACAAAGGATACAAAACAGAGACATTTGATGATTTGCCTGACTATTTTGATATATCTGGGAATGAGTTTAGAGGTTATCTGTTGGATGAGGTATCAAAGCAGAGTAATGCAGTAATAGATGAGATTGAAGAGCTTGATGGATATGATGGCATAGTTGTCTACAACTGTGACACTAATGAGCAGTTAGCAAGAGAAATTAGAGCTACAGATGATGATAATGAAGTAGCTCTAATAGGCTCAAACCAGTTTGCAGTAGCAGCAAAGCTAGGAGATGGTGAGAAGATTCAATTTACAATAGATGGAGTAGTATTTGACAGGGTGTTTAGGATTGATACATCTATGAAGGGAACTATAGCATTAAACCCAGTATTTGACATGGGATTAAGTAGGGCTTTGTTATTCTCTTATAGATTTAGTAGGTTAAAGTACCAAAGAACGGAGAGCTGATATGAGCGAAATTATGATTACAATAGACGGTCAAGAGTGTAAAGGGCAAGAGGGAGAGTATATACTCAATATTGCCCGAGCAAATGATATATTTATCCCTGCTATCTGTTACCTGACACGATGTTCCCCGACACTAGCATGTCGTATCTGTCTAGTAGAGGCTGATGGAAAACGGGTCTATTCTTGTAATGCCAAAGCAAAAGATGGTATGGATATAGTAACCAAAAATGAAGGCATACTCGAAGAGCGACGAGCTATCATGGAAGTATATGATGTCAATCATCCTCTTCAATGTGGTGTTTGTGACCAGAGTGGTGAGTGTGAACTCCAAAACTATACTCTAGAGCTTGGAGTTGACTCTCAGTCATATATGATTCCAGATACAAAAAGAGAGTCTGTAAACTGGAGTCCAGTACTGCACTATGATGCAGGACTGTGTATCGTATGTGAGAGATGTACAACTGTCTGTAAAGATATGATGGGTGATGCAGCTATCACAACGGGAGCTAGAGGTGGAGAGAAGCTAGGAAAAGAGCTTAAAGATGTTGTACCAAAAGATGCAT
>DAOUPF010000275.1 GCA_030626265.1 Sulfurovum sp. | reverse complement strand
CAGGTAGTAGAATATTATGATTTTAAAATTACTATCGACTCCAAAGTGGGTGTGGGTACTACAGTGAGAGTATTATGGAACAGTAGAGGAGAATCATCATGAGAATTATATGTATAAGTCTATTTTTGTCAGTATCTGTCTTTGCAAATAGTGTCAATACACTCTGTATATCTTGCCACAAAGCAGAAAATATCTCATCTCGTATGATATACAAGCGATACCTCATGCATTATAGCTCTCATGAGCGTATAGCTGAAGCCATGAAAATATACCTAAAAAACCCAGACCCCAAAAAGACAGTACTAGCCAAGCAATTTAGCAAAGAAAAGAGCATCAAAAAGCCAACAGATTTATCTAATATAGAGCTAGAGAAGGCGATAGAGGCTTATATACATCGATATGATATGTACAAGCGTTTGAAGTTGGCAGATGAGAATGCTAGTCTAGAATAGGTTACTTTTTAGTAGCTATTGGTTTTATTTTTAAGATTTATGACAAAATTACTTCTATGCCCCATTTTTGCCACTATTTATTGTTATAATATAGCTGTGAGAGGTTGACTCTCAAATCTTTTAAGGAGGATTACATGAAAAAATTATTATTTGGTGCTATTACGATAGCAGTATTTTCATTATTAATGATTGGTTGTGGAGGTGGAGGGACTCCATCAACAGGAGGAAAGATAGTAGGAAAAGTTATAGACTATTCTACTGGTAGTGGATTGGTAGGTGCTACTGTAGAGGCTGGAGGTAAGCAGACTACAACAGCTGCAGATGGCTTGTATACTTTAACTGATATAGACAATGGTGATAGAATTGTTGTTAGTATTAGTAAGAGTGACTTTACTGCTACGAGTAAAATTGTAACTTTGTCTAATACAATCGCTGAAGCAAATTTAGATGTTAGCCTATTGCCTGTCGAATTTACAGATTCATTTGACCCTACAGCAGATTATACTGGACAGATACCTAACTCTTCAGGAAGAGTAGCTATAGGGGCGGGATCATTGGTAGATGCTGATGGTAATCCTGTGACAGGCACAGTTACAGTAGAGCTTACAACTATAAATCCAGCACTAGATATCAACCTAATGCCAGGAGATATGACTATCAGCGGTGGAGACCCAATAGCTAGCTATGGTGCTATGACTGTAGAGTTTACAGATGCTTCTGGTAATCCTCTAAATCTAGGTGCTGGAGAGAGTGCAAGTATTAGAATACCAGTATCCAATAGAGATGCAGGAACAACACCACCACCAACTATTCCATTATTTCACTATGATGAGGCAAATGGAGTATGGGTACAAGAGGGTGAGGCAAGATTAGCTGTCAATGGAACTTATTATGAAGGTACAGTGACACACTTTTCTACCTGGAATGCAGATTATCTTTATGAGTCAGTGAGTATCACAGGATGTGTACAAGATCAAAATGGAGTTAGAGTAGCAAATGCTTCTATCGCCATGCAAGGATCAGACTATAATGGTATGGCATCATCTATATCAGATGCAAATGGAGACTTTGAAGTAGATGCTATGAAAGATGGAACATCACTGGTAGTTGCTTCTACTTCAGGTAAGGTCTCCAATACAGTTGAAGTATTTACTCCAACAAATGTTAGTTTATTGCCTAATTGTCTTATTTTGGGTGATGTACCTCTGACCGTTCGTTTAACATGGGGTGAAGAGCCATATGATTTAGATACACATGTTATAGGACCAAATGGCTATCATATTTGGTATGCTAATCCTGGAAGTTTATCTACTTCTCCATTTGCTAACTTAGATATAGATGATATGAATAGTTATGGACCAGAGGTATTTACTGCTCTCTCATTCCCTGAAGCTGGTACATATCATTATGCAGTATATAATTATTCAGATTCACATACACCTAATATAACTGGTTCTCCTGCAAGAGTAGAGCTCACTCTTAATGGTGATAAAACAGTGTTTATTCCTCCTGCGGGTGAAGGTAATACTGATACATGGTGGAATGTATTTGATATCATCGTTGATGCTAGTGGCAATATTAGTATCAATACTATAAATACATGGTCATCAGATGCAACTGGCCCATCACCTGATCATAGATTAGGTAAAATATATATGCCAGCTAAGATAGTACAGTAAAAAGGCAATAGTTCTTTCTCTTTGATTCCATATCTTTGGATATGGAATCATTTATATATAAGTAATATTAGATTAAAAATATCCTACAAAAAAATACTTTCTTCCTATTTTTTTAATAATTATTATCACACCTATTATTATCACACCTAATAAATATATCAATCTGTAATAAAATAAATTAACAATCCCTACCCAAGGATATGTACTATTTGTGAAGCTTAAATACTCATTTCTGATAATTATTTACAGTTCCTTTTTAGATAGGAATATCATGGCATTATCTCTCTAGTTTCTATCTCTATGATAGGAATGGGTGTAATAACTGCATCAAATATGGAGTCTATATCATCTTTTTCTTCTGTTCTATATGTGCTAAAATATGATCTTTCTGATATAAATAGTTAGATTTAATACTAAACTTATACTTTGCCCCACTTTTGCCACTATTTATAGGTATAATATTTTCGAGAGGCTGTTTTTTCTCAAGTTTACTTTAGGAGTATTATATGAAAAAGTTATTTGTTGGTAGTATCGTGGCAGTTGTATTTTCAATATTGATGATTGGTTGTGGAGGCGGTAGTGCAGTAGTTGGAGATAATAATGACTCTACTAATGATAATAAAATATCTTATGAACTTGCAGATGGCACAATAGAAGTACAAAGTAGTAGTATTGATTTAATGCGAGTTGTTCCAGATATTAATGAAACTAATTTTAATGATGAACTTGATTTTGTAGTTCCAAATAGTGGAGTCTTTTTAGACTATAAAGT
>DAOUPF010000129.1 GCA_030626265.1 Sulfurovum sp. | reverse complement strand
TAGGATTAGCTTCTAATGCATTCACAGATATTTAAAAAGGCTTTATATGGTTCCTTGGCTCTGATAGCTGTATATCTCACGATTATATTTGTATTTATTGTCCCTGATATTGAAAGAAGTACCATAACTCTAGAGGAGAGGATAGGAGAGACACAGCTACAAAAAACTGTAGAGATAGTCAAAAGTGCCTCTCTAGAGATGCAAACTTACTCCAAGATAGCCCTAGAGGAGCATAAAAAAAGCCTCATTAGACTCACATCTATAGCTAAGCAAATAATAGAGCAAAAAGAGAAGGAGTCCAGAGGATTAACAGTGGAGGGCATTAAGCAAAAGCAGAAAGAAGCCCTGGATCTTATTAGTAAATTATCCTACAATAATGATGACTACTTTTATGTGAGTAACTATGATAATGTTCTCATAGCACATCCATATCTTAGAGGAGAGGATTTTACCAATATCAAAGATATAGATGGTAACTTAATCGTCCCACCTTTAGTAGAGGTAGCTCGTAAAAATGGCAAAGGATTTACCAACTAAAGATGGCGAAAGAGCCATACAGCAGATGCGATATATCATAAACTCACATATGCAGATAATTTTGAGCCATGGTCATGGGTAGTGGGAACGGGGGTATATATAGATGATATAGATAGTGAGATAGCACGGAGGAAGACACTCCTCATACAGAGGCTAAAACTTCTACTAACAGATACAAAAATAGGTAAAAATGGTTATATCTATATATTTGACTCAAAAGCAAAAATGATTATACATCATGATAGTACTATGGAGGGTAAAATTTTTGATAAGATGTTAAATCCAGATACAGATACTTTTATCTTCAATGACTTAACAAATGCCTATAAAAATGGTGATAAGGTACTGTATTATCTATGGGATAGCCCTGGAGATAGAGGAAATTTTACTTATGAAAAAGTATCTTGGATCGGTCATGATAGTTATTTTGATTGGTATATATGCTCCTCTGGATATCTCAGTGAGTTTCATTCACACTCAAAGAACCTAAAGAGATATATCATATATATAATCATTCTTATGACTATATTTATATCTTCTATTGGATTTTATTTTCTCAGAAAGATACTAAACCCCATAGCAGAGCTATCACATACAGCACATGCCATAGGTGAGGGTCATCTAGATAAGCGATATAAAGGTATTATCAATAATGATGAGACAGGTACTCTAGCAAAACAGTTTAACTTTATGCTTGATACCATCAATGAGCAGATAGAGACACTAGATAGCAGAGTACAGGAGAAGACTAAGGAATTATCTGACTCTCTAAATGAGAAAGAGATGCTACTAAGAGAGCTACACCATAGAGTCAAGAATAATCTTTTTGTGATTAGTGGTATTATTGGACTAGAGGCATTTAAGGAGAAAGGGGTAACAAAAGAGGAGCTGATAGAAGGAATCCAAAATAGAATACAAGCCATAGCACTAGCTCATGAGATGCTCAGTAGAGATGGTAGAAATCACCACATAGTCTCTATGGATGTCTACATTAGAAAACTTACAGATACACTCATATCTGCCCTCATAGGAGATAATATAGTAAGCCCTATTTATGATATAGATGATATTGAGCTATCGTTAGATCAGGTACTATCAGTAGGGCTCATTATCAATGAGCTGGTTACAAATGCCATCAAATATGCTCTTAATAATAAATATAGATATCTTAAGATTTCTATGAAGCTAGTTAGCGATGGTATGGTTATCTTGAGTCTAGAGGATAATGGATCTGGGTTTGACTCATCTCAAATCCATGGTACTGGTCTTGACCTTGTAGAGATGTCTGCTATACAGCTAAATGGAAAGTTGCAAATAGATTCATTAGATAGAACAAAAGTAAGTATCATATTCCCTCTTGACTAGGAGTTTATTGAGTTTTAAACCTCCAATACCAACTTCACAGGGCAGTGGTCGCTACCCATCACAGAGTCTAGTATATCAGCATCAATTATTCTATCTCGGAGGTCATCAGATACAAAAAAGTAGTCTATTCTCCAGCCTACATTTCTACTCCTGGCTCCAGCTCTGTATGACCACCAGCTATAGCGGTCTATCTCGTCACCTTTTATATGTCTAAATGTGTCTATGTAGCCATGAGATATAAGCTTGTCCATCCACTCTCGCTCCATTGGTAAGAACCCTGAAGTGCCCTCATTGGCTTTTGGACGGGCTAGGTCGTGCTCTTTGTGGGCTGTGTTGATATCTCCACAGACTACTATGGATTTGCCCTCAGCTCGAAGAGTGTTGATGTGGGCTAAAAAACGCTCATAAAATGCCATCTTGTACTCTAGGCGTTCATCATTTCTCTGTCCGTTTGGGAAGTATACATTGAAGTATGCGATATCTCCAAAATGATACTCGTTGATGCGACCCTCATCTAGTATATCTACATGATCACAGGAGAATGCTTCACCTTTGATATCTGTGTATAGTGCTACTCCTGACTGACCTTTTTTGGATGACGAGTTGATACTTTGAAACTTGTAATCTCTATCAAATATACTCTCAGGTATCTGCTGGGCTTCGGCTTTTATCTCTTGAAGACCCAAGAAGTCTACAGCCTCTTCATCTATCCATCGCAGGGCTTCTTTTTTCTCTACAGCCCTGATACCATTGACATTCCATGATACAAAAGTGAGTGTAGCCATGCTATCTATATACCGTCTACTCTGAGTAGTTTAGTCTTTCCTACCATGAGATCTATACTCATACCAATTCGTTTGAATACTGATTCTTGTCTATACTCTAGGTTATGCTTTTTACAAATCTCTTTGACTATAGGCTGCATCTTTTGATAGTAGCTATGCGGCATATTGGGGAATAGGTGATGCTCTATCTGATAGTTTAGGAAACCATGAGCAAAATCCTTGAGATCTGAGCCTGTGTTGTAGTTGACACTACCCATGATTTGTCGCAGATAGAACTCTCCTGTACTTTTGTGAGGCTCGTTGAACATATATATATCCTCAGCAGAGTGGTTTGGTACGATGACCAAAAATGAGTGAAGATTGGCAAAAAACTCAGCTATGAGTATGATGATAAACGCATTAAATACAGCCTCAACTCCTAGTGGCAAAAATAGAGCTGGAAATAGTACAAACTTGATGACAGCATAAGGCAGCAGATACTCCATCCATAGCTCTAGACCATTTTTAGTACGAGGATCCAGTTGAAAGTCTGTAACCTCTAGTTTTTCTTGGTCTCTATTTTTCTTGTTTTCGAGTATTCGCAGTGTATTTGGTGCATAGTAGAGAAATTTCCACATACCAGCAAAAGTGTATACGATGATATATCTAGCCCACATAGGCGTTTTGGACTGGATGAGCCACTGTAAGTTTCTCTCTACATTGTCTGGGTCGTCCGCTTCTCCTAGGTGATAGTGATGCATGATGTTATGCTCATACTCCCATGCCTGAGGCTTAATCCAGTCTAGCCAATCTATATATCGTCTAGCACCTTTGGCATAGTACTTCTTCATATATCTCTCTGGTATATTTGGTACTTTGTCATATGCACCGTGTAGTACAGGGTGAGTGACATCTGCCCATCTGGCTACATTGCCCGTGCTGATGAGGACAGCTGCGACAAGAGCTATAATCCAAAACATCAGACTGCTGATGCCATCCATAGTAAATAGCTCAATATAGCTGACCAATGCGATAAGCCCGTAGCCTGAGAATGTTGCCATCCTGCCCCATCTCTCTAGCTTTAGTAGATGTTGGAAATCTGCCTCTCCTACAGGATCCATCATATCCTTTATCTCTTCTATATCAATCTGTAGTTGTTCCTTATCTACATCCTCATATTTTGCGTATATATGCTGATCTTCTTCTGTTGAGATGACTACCTTTTCATCTTTTAGCGTATGCTTCTCTTCGGACATTTACTCTCCCATAAATTTTAATTATTGGAATTATATATAAAATTTATTAATTTTTAAATGATGTTAATTAAGTAGTAGTCTTTGGAGTTAAATGACTTATAAATATGGAGGTTTAGGCTCTAATGATAAATCACAAATGAGTATATAAAGTTCTTACTTAGAAAGTATCCAATTCTCAACCCTTGCCTTGGTATACACCTTTCCAGATTCATCTTCTATGCTCACCTCAAAAATCAATCTTCTTTTTTTCTCTTCTACCAAAGAGGCTTTCGCATAGATATAGCCCAAGTCCATAGTTATGGGGAGTAGATACTTAGACTCTATGGTTCTAGTGACATTCATGGGAGCTATGAGCATACTCAGAGGACCTACTGCGTTGTCAATGCCAGCTACTATCATGCCGCCTTGCATAGTAGCATAAGGATTCAGCCAAGATCTCAAGATAGGCATTTTAGTAGTGAGCGATTTTTCTATCTCATTAAAAGATACAATCTCACACTGCATGATATCAAAACACTCAGGAGGCAAGTCCATATCTTTTACTTTATCTCCAAGCACTTTTGTAAATAGTTTTTCTATATCCATAGCTTCTGTGTCCATAGCTTCTGTTGTTTTCATCTGGATAAAATCTCAGATACTTGAGGAAGCAAAACTGTCTCTATCAGCTCATAACTCTTCTCAAACTCTTCAAACTCCTTGCCATCAGGGTCTTCAAACCCTATATGTACTACTGGAGTGTTGGATGGAAAGAGGGGGCAGGTTTCATTGGCATTGTCACATACTGTTACTACTAAGTCATACTCTATATCCATGACATCCTCTATGACTTTGGAGTGATATTCATCTCTCCAAGCATTATGGATTTCTAGTATCCTCTTGGCATTGGGATTGACTCGTCCACTGGCTTTTACTCCAGAGCTATATGCCTGGATTGTATCTCCTAGCTCTTTGTTGATGAGGGCTTCTGCGATGATGCTCCTACAGCTGTTGCCTGTGCATAGTATCAATACTGTTTTTTTCATAGGTTTTATACTTTTTATGTTTTATTTATGGTAACAAAAAACCTATGAATTAAACATAAAATATATATCATATAGATATAATATTTATAAAGGAGTATAAAATGAAGCGTATAAGTCTATTTTTATCATCAGTATTGTTGTTGTCCGTTTTTTCTCTATCTGTTA
>DAOUPF010000114.1 GCA_030626265.1 Sulfurovum sp. | reverse complement strand
TCTCGATTCACACTCACTTAATCAAGACTCTTAACTCAAGGTCTCTGTGTTTGTGGACGCGTATTATAGCACCGAAGTTAACATTTGTCAAGGGTTTTTTGTCAAATAGTGCAAATTTGTTGAAATTTGTTGAAAGTTTACTCATTGGTCCCCTTTATATATATAATGTAAGAATATGTTGATTTAATAGAAACAAAATTTACACAATTTTAAATACTATTAATTTATATTAATAATATTTGACTATACTTCTGAAATAAATATTACTTTTAGGAGACAATAATGGCTTTATACGATAGAGACTACACACAAACAGCGGACGCAACTCAGGTAGAGATACAGACAACGGCTACTGTTACATTTATGAAGCAGACTTATCAGCTACTAGCTGCTAGCATGATAGCAGCAGCAGCTGGAGCATTTGCTACACTTCCATATGCTGAGACAGTAATGCAATACAAATGGTTGATTTTTGGATTTGAGCTATTTATGCTCTTTATAGGACTTAGGATGACTAGAAATAAGCCTGGACTTAACCTTGCTGCTCTATTTGTCTTTACTTTTGCAACTGGCGTTTCACTTGTCCCAATGCTAGCTTACTTGATTGGTGCAGGAAACGGTGCAGTGATAGGTAATGCATTTTTGATGACTTCTGTGCTATTTGGTGCACTTAGTCTATTTGCAATCAATAGTAAAACAGATTTCTCTAGCTGGGGTAAACCACTGTTTATTACACTTATTGTAGTAATAGTTGCCTCTTTGGTAAATGCATTTATCTTACAGAGTCCTTTGATGCATGTACTTATGAGTGCTGGTATACTACTACTGTTTGGTATGTTTACAATATATGACACTCAAAATATAGCAAATGGTGCATATGATTCACCAGTAGATGCTGCAGTATCTCTATATCTTGACTTTTTAAATATGTTTACTGCTATGCTACATCTACTAGGCATCTTTGGTGGAGACGACTAGTCGACTACCTTTATCCCAAAAGCTACTAACATAACTCTAGTAGCTTTTACCACTCTCTCAATATTATTTCGATATAATCCCCAAATTATATACCAATAGGGCTTTTATGCTCTAAAATCAGAGGAACAAAATGACATCAACACTTATGATCGTTCAGATTATTTTAGCCATTGTTATCACTATCGCAGTACTTTTGCAGAAAAGCTCAAGTATAGGACTGGGTGCATATAGTGGCAGTAACGAATCACTATTTGGAGCCAAGGGTCCAACAGGATTTTTATCAAAATTTACTTTTGCCATAGCTTTACTATTTGTGATTAATACGCTTGCTCTTGGATACTTCTATACACAGGAAAATAGTGCATCTGTAGTTGACAATATCAGTATCAGTGAAACAGCTGTACCTGCAACAGCGGAGAAAACTACTCCAACGGCACCAGCAGCACCAGCTGTACCTTCTACAAAATAATAATCATATTACCACAAAAACTATTCTCGCTATGTAAATAGACATTTACATAGTGGGGGAATAAGTATAAATAGAGTAAAATAGACTCAAATTTTTCCAAAGGAATAACTATGCTTAATGCAATCTATGATGATACAAAAGAACATATGGAGAAGAGTATTGACGCTATGAAGCGTGACTTCTCAACTCTCAGAACAGGTAAGGTTACTACTGCTGTAGTAGATCAAGTAAAAGTGGACTATTATGGGACAATGACTCCTATCAACCAAGTAGGTAATGTAATCGCTATGGATGCTACTACCATATCTATCACCCCATGGGAGAAAAGTCTTCTGGGCATCATAGAAAAAGCTATCCAAAATGCAAATATAGGCGTAAACCCAAACAATGATGGTGACTTTATCAAACTCTTTTTCCCTCCTATGACTTCTGAGCAGAGAGTAGAGATTGTCAAGCAGGCAAAAGAGATGAGCGAAAAAGCCAAAATTGCTATTAGGAATATTAGAAAAGATGCTAATGACAAAGTAAAAAAACTTGAAAAAGATAAAGAGATTAGTGAAGATGATTTAAAGAGAGGTATGGATCAAGTACAAAAGATTACTGATAGCTTTGTTGCTAAAGTCGAAGAGACACTTAGTAGCAAAGAAGTCGATATACTGAAAGTATAAAGATGAATGCAGAACAAGCCTACAAAGACTCTGGTGCTCTACTAGAGGGTCACTTCATACTCTCTAGCGGAAACCATTCTAATCGCTACCTGCAGAGTGCAAAAGTACTAGAAGACCCAAAGAGAGCAGCAGCTCTTGCCATAGACTTAGCCAAGCAGATTACAGATGCTGGTATCAAGATAGATACAGTATGTGCTCCTGCTCTTGGTGGAGTGATCTCTGGGTATGAGCTAGCTCGTGCTTTAGGTGTACGAAGTATCTTTGTAGAACGAAAAGAAGGGCAGATGGAACTTCGTCGTGGATTTGAAGTCTCTAGGGACGAGAAAATCCTAATATGTGAAGACATCATCACAACAGGTGGCTCTGCACTAGAGGCTGCTAATATCATCACTAAACTAGGAGCTACAGTAGTAGGCTTCTCTGCACTTGCTAATCGTGGATTTTGTAAACGAGAAGGTAGTGATACTACACCTAAAATAGAGTGCAAACTTCCAAGTGATTTACCTCTCTTTGCTCTGGCAGATTTTGAGTTTGCTATGTATACGCCAGATGAGTGTCCTATGTGCAAAGCAGGTAGTCAAGCTATAAAACCTGGAAGTAGAGGAAACTAAGCAGAAGTCTACTTTCTGCTTTTGCAATAGAGCTCTCTGAATAACCTAGGTATTCAGAGAGCTCTATAATCCTCTGGTGTATTAATGTTGGTAAATTTCTCTTGATTATCAAAGAAAAGTACCTCAACTACAGCTATATCCAATAGAGTATGCATACGATGTATATTCTCTCCTAAGAGATTTTTAGCTTTTGGAAGTATACTCTGTGAGTAGATAGCACATAGTGGTTCCATCCCTTTTTTACTCTTTGATATGAGTATATCAGGCTTGATTATAGATTCTTGATATTGCTTTAGTAGCTGATTGATAACAGAAGTATCAACCAAGGGCATATCTACACTCAATACAAAAACCGCACTCTCATCAAGCCTCTCTAGCACAGAGACTAGAGCAACCATAGGAGAACTAGCCGCATAGACATCAGTTATAATATTGGCATCAAAATCAAACTTATCACTTTTTGCAGAGATATAAACATTGGGAAATAACTCCTCTAACTTTCTATACTGATACTCTGTCATACTATCGTACTCTCCATATGGCAGAAGAGCCTTATCTTTTCCCATACGGCTACTTTTGCCTCCTGCAAATATGATGGCACTAGTTATCTGCATATACTACCTCTCTTCTTTTTTCATGTATGATTATAGCTAACAGTGACAGAAGAGCAATAAAAGCTTCAAAACCAAAAAGTAGTTCACTATCAAAATCATATATCTGCCCTGCTAGCATAGCCCCTATAGATCCACCCAGCCCAAATGTCATACCCAAAAGGAACTGTTGGGCTAACTTCTTTTGAGTATATAGGTCATATACATATGCTATGACAGCTGTATAATATAATGCAAAGCTAAAGGCATGCAGAGACTGTGACATATATGCTACCACTAATGAACTTGGATAAATGTACAGTAGAGACCATCGTAACACCGCAGTGGTTATGCTAAATTTTATAAGTGTAAGTAAATTTCGTCTTAGTAGCTTACCCTGATAATAAAATAGAACCACTTCACACAATACACCAAAAATCCATAGGTAGCTAGTCATCTGTAGTGATATATTGTGCTCAGTCTCATAGATAGTAAAGAAGTTATAGAAACCTCCAAAACTAACCTGTAGCAGAAGTGCACTTAGCCAAAATGCCCAATACTTAAGCAGAGAAAAATCTCTATTTTTCTCTCTAGGGCTAATATCCTCATGAGAGTCTTGATCATATCGTGTTATAAAATATCCTGTACCCATAGTAAATAGTGCCATAATAGATAGGTACACTAATCCCTGATTTAGCGAAGTCAAAGTCTGTCCTAGCCATAAAGCGATAACCATAAACCCTATTGATCCCCATAGGCGTACTCTTCCATAATACTCTTTTGATATAAGCTGAAGAGAGACAGTCTCCACAAAAGGCAAAATAGCCCCTGAGCTTGCACCAAAAATTAGATTTATAATAAGATAACTCCAGAAATAATCTTTTGTTATCAAAAATAGTAGCGTTGACAAAAATCCAACTAACAAAGAGAATCTATATAGCTTATGGGATAAATGTATAAAATGTTTAAAAATAAAAGGTAGTAAAAACCGCATAAAAGGTGCTGCCATATATATAACACCTACTTGAGTAGCAGAAAAACCACTATCAAGAAGTAGCTTTGGTAAAAATATAATATAGACACCTACAAGTGCAAAATAAGAAAAGTAAAATGACCCTATCAATAATCTGCTGTTCAATGTTGGTTTAATGATTTCTGTTTGGATATTTTGACTCATATGTTATGATTGTACTGGGTTGTTTGTCTTTATCAGTGCTGTTCCACTCAGTAGCTCATGTAGTGCTCTATGGTCTTTTCGAAAAAATAGAGTCATCCAACCAAAAGTAAATAGAGATAGTATAGTAAGTACTTGTCTATAAATTATTATATTCCAACTTGGTTTTTTTTCACTTTTTAGATCAATCAAAATAATATTGTATGCTCTCATACCAGGTGTTTGAGCACTTTTTAGAAGAAATATAATCTGAATGATAATTAGTGGTACAAGTATATATAGCCAACCTACAAACTTATGTTCATCAAAACCTTCACGACCTCCAAATACAAGATAGAATACAATATACATCAACGGCATAACCAACATAAAGCTATCAGTAATAAATGCTTTAAGACGATCTCTTATATTGCTATGCACTAATCCCTCTATCTCCTCTTTATCTTCATTTGGTTTTATAGTTTTACCCTGCTTTACATCTCGAAATCTCTGCTTTGCCATACATTAGCCTTTCATATTAGAACTGTGAACTCATACTAAATATAGGTAGAAGCATAGCCACAACAATCACACCAACAACAAGTCCAATCACAAGCATCATAAATGGCTCTAGTAGACTCAGCATCAATTTTAGTCTATCTTCATTCTCTTCGTTATATAGATTAGATAGATTAAATAGGATAGATGCTACTTCACTAGACTCCTCACCAAGAGCTAGAGACTGTAAAAAGTTTCGTTTTGGTTTAAATCCTTTTGACATATATAGAGCATTGGATAGCTTGTTTCCCTCTAGTACTTTATTGGCAGCTTCATCAAATGTAGCTCTCATGGCTACATTGCCAAAAGTTGTACTTGCTAGCTGTACTGCTTGAGCGTAAGAGACTCCAGAGTCAAGCATCAAAGAGAGAATATAACTAAATCTAC
>DAOUPF010000262.1 GCA_030626265.1 Sulfurovum sp. | reverse complement strand
ATCTGATATATTCATACTCGAGAAGTCTGCTTTGTCGAAGAAGCATACTTGACCATGGAACGCCTCCACACTAGCATATATCCAAGGAGTATCAGTCTCTTTGGCATAGTTGTTTATATCTGCTCTGACTGGTAGATTATCAGTGGCATCTAGTATGAGGTCGTAGCTATTGCCCATCTGAGAGAAAGCTCCAAAATCCATATCAAAAGCTTGTACTTTTACAAAAGGGTTTTTGCTCTTTATGAGGGATATGACTGCTTTAGCTTTACTCTTACCCTCATCTGCTAGAGTAAATGCTATCTGTCTATGTATATTGTGCACGGAGACCGTATCAAAATCCACTACATGCACTTCACCGATACCCGAAGTACCCAGAGCCATCGCCAAAGTACACCCAAGCCCACCAGCACCTATGATTGCTATCTTTTTATGTTGTAATGATTTTTGGGTTACTGCCCCCCAGAGTTGGATTTGTCTATTGAAGTATTCTTCTTGAGTCACTACAGCTTCTCTCTCATCTCAATCTCATTAAGAAACTTCCATGACTCTCTATGCTCTTTGACAGCTTTTTTGTTGATATTTTCTATAAGCATGGACTCTTTGTCCTCTAGCATCATCTCTATCTCCCCCTCTGGACTCACCAACATACTATCACCATAGAAGTTCCACTGCACATCACCATCAGTGAACTCTCCTAAGCGGTTGGCACGCAAGATATAGCATCCGTATATAAATGCTCTACTCTTTACAAGCTCAGACCATCTATCATGTGAGCCAAAGGTTGAGGCAGTTGGTAGCATGACTATATCTACCTTATTGCGTCTTATAGTATCCCAGAAAGTATCAAAATGTAGCTCAAACCCAGCCATAACCGCGATCTTGAAGCCATTTTGCTTAAAAATCATAGGTTTTTTTAGTGGGGCTACTTTGTTGGAGAAGAACTCTTTTTCATTCCAGTGGTCATATGAGATTAGTATCTGCTGTTGATAAAAGTCTGTATTTTTTGCTGTGATGCGGGCTATGGTTTTGTAGTACTTCTTTTTCTTTACTATCACTAGAGGTACGATAAATGTCATATTATATTTTTTCGCAAATTTCTGGAGCATTTTGAGATGTTTTTTACTCTGTTCTTTGACCATATTTCTAGACATCTTCTCAAGCTCTCTAAAAAAATGATTGAGTACATACTCACCAAAGAGTAAAACTTTAGTCTCTCTCTCTTTGGCTTTGTTGATATAAAATTCTAACCGTGTCGCATTCATACCTAGAGTAGGAAGTTGTAATGCCCCTACTACTAACTCTTTCATCATCCTACTCCACTCTGTACTTTTTCGATAATCTCTACTTTGAGCTTAGCATCCTCTATCATATTTTGAGCCTCTTTTATATTCTTTAGTCCCTCTTCATATAGCTTTACACTATCTTCGAGTGTAATCTCAGGGTTCATTAACTTCTCTAGTAACTCTTTTGAGTAATCTAACTTCTCTTCAAATGTTGATGCTTTTATGATAATGCCTTTCTAATAATATATTCAAACTTGTCAATCTCTACTAAGAATGCATCATGTCCATAACTACTCTCTATCTCAGTATAGGAGTGGCTTTGTCCATTTCTATTCATCATATTTGCTATGTGTTCCATCTCTTTAGGAAAAAATAGATTATCCCCCTCAAAGCCTATCAGATGAGTCTCTGCTTTGATGCGTAAGATAGCATCATAGAGTGAATCATATCCTCTGGCTAGATTAAATGTATTGACCGCTTTTGCTAGATATAGGTAGCTCATAGGATCAAATGTACGGGCAAAGTTGTTAGTGTTGTACTCCATATACCGCTCTACTTCATAGCGACCAAAAAGCTCAAAAAGACCATCTGTACTGACATAGTTCCTACCAAATTTATCATCCATGGAATCTGGACTCAGGTATGATATATGCCCTGCTATTCTACCTATCGCCAATCCATCCATGCCATTGTCAACAAACTCATCTTTGGCATAGTTACCATTGTCAAACCGCACATCTCTGCGTATCGCTTCCATAGCAACCTTATTGAAGGCTATAGTCCAAGGACGGGTAGCATATGTAGTTGCTAAAGCTATGATTTTATCAGCAAAGTTAGGATAGTCTACTGCAAACTGAAGAGCTTGCATACCACCCAAGGAGCCACCTACTATAGCTTTGAGGTGATGGATACCTAGAGAGCTTAGCAGGTACTTTTGTGCTCGTATCATGTCTTTGACTGTGATTACAGGAAATCGTAGACGAAAAGGGGTCAAACTAGGATACGCATCACTCATAGGCCCAGTACTACCAAAACAAGAACCCAAGACATTGATACAGATGACAAAGTGTTCATTTGTATCAATCGCTTTTCCCGTACCAATCACTCCATCCCACCAGCCAGGCTTTCTATCACCATCATACAGCCCCGCTACATGATGAGAACCAGTCAGGGCATGACAAACTAGAATAACATTATCTTTTGCCTCATTTAACTCTCCATATGTTTCATAGGATAGTTCATAAGGCTCTAAGATACGACCACTCTCTAGGTAGAGCGGTGCTGTAAATTTGGCTGTGTGTGTTTCTATTTGCATTAATTGACTTTTTTTAAAATTGAGATATTTTAGCAAAATTGGGCTTTAATACTAAATTATATATTAGAATTGTTGAAATAGTGTATCTGCTTATGCTAAGGGTTAATCCTTTAGATAGACTGGTTTGAGTGCCTCTTTTGCCCAATGATCTATCTGTTTTTTATTTAGGCTCATTGTTATTCTATCTAGCTCTATGCCATTTTTGAAGAGTATTGTAGTTGGTATTCCTTTTACCTTGTGACTTAGGGCTATGCTTCTATACTTATCTGTATTTAACTCAGCAAATACTATTTTGTCAACATAACTCTCAGAGACTTTACTATATTTTGGAGTCATCTCCCTGCATGGTCTACACCAAGATGCCCAAAACTTGACAAAGACTGGTTTGTCACTAGATAGAATCTCTT
>DAOUPF010000316.1 GCA_030626265.1 Sulfurovum sp. | reverse complement strand
CACTGGCTACTGGTGGTATCGGTACGGCTCTAGCACCTATGTATGTGGCATGGTCAGATGGTGTGAGATTTAAGGCATACTCTAGTGAGACTAGACCGCTGTTACAGGGCGCTAGGATTACATCTTGGGAGTTAAATAAGTTTGATATAGACACTACACTCATAGCAGATAGTGTCTCTTCTTATCTCATGAGTTTAGGTAGAGTGGATATGATAATAGTAGGAGCAGACAGAGTAGCAAACAACGGTGATGCTGCCAACAAGATAGGTACATCATCACTAGCTATCAATGCCAAACACTATGGTGTACCATTTTATATAGCTTGTCCCTACTCTACGATAGATATAGCTTCAAAGAGTGGAGATGATATAGTGGTTGAGGAGAGAGGTGCTGATGAGCTAATATATATAAAAGGTCAACAGATAGCACCAAAAGATATCAAAGTTTTCAATCCTGCATTTGATGTGACTGAGAACTCATTGATAGCTGGTTTTATCACAGAAAAAGGTATAATCTCGCCACCATATGATTTTTCTAAATCATAACAAAAACAAGGGGACAATTTGAGTTTATCGCAATATTATATTGATAAAGATTCAAAAACCCCCTTGTATCTGCAAGTAGAAGAGATCATCTCTGATTTATTGCAGGTAGAACCATATAAGTCTGGTGAAAAACTGCCAAATGAGCTAGAGATATCAGATGAGCTAAATGTTAGTCGTAATACAGTTAGAAAAGCAATGTATGGTCTGCTAAATAAAAATTTGATACTCAGAAAGAAAAATCGTGGTACATTTAAAAATATAGATAATCAGCGAATCAAAACTACGCTAAACAACTGGTATAGTTTTAACGAAGATATGAAAAGCCAGAAAAAGGACTTCAAACTTTTTGAGTGTGTATCATCTCATAGTATACCATCAGATGAAGTATGTGAAAAATTGAGTATAAAACCAAACAAGAAAATTATAAAGCTTCTCAGAGCCAAAGGTTACCTTGTCCCAGAGCAGTTCGTTGAGAGTTACTTTCACCCAGATTTGGGATTGACCCTTGAAGAGATGCAGAGTGGTGACATAGTGAAGCTTTATCAATTTCTTGAAGAGAGACTGGATATCAAAATAGTATTTTCTCATGAAGAGATTTCAGCTTCTGTTTTAACAGAAGAGATGCAGAAACATCTAATAGTAGATGATGATAGCGTACCAGTCATTATCAGAAAGATGGTCATTCATGATGAAGATGGCAACAAAATAGCATTCAGTATAGGGTACTACCTCTCCAATAGATTTGTATTCAACTTAAATATCAGCAGATAAATATCAATAGATAAGGAAAATCATGACCCCATTAGCTATCAAAAAAGAGATAATAGCAATATGCCTAAAAATGGAATCTCTAGGTATCAACCAAGGCACATCAGGAAATATAAGCTATAGATATAACGATGGACTATTTATCACTCCTAGTGGAATAGCATATGATGCATTAAAGCCAAAAGATATACCATTTGTAGCTTTTGGAGCAAAAGATGAATATAGTGGTGAGCATCCTCCATCGTCAGAGCTAGATTTTCACTACGCTATACTAAAAGACAATCCAGATATAAACTGTGTCTTGCACAACCACTCTACATATGCTACAGCTATGGCAGTATGTGGCATGGAGATACCAGCTCATCACTATATGGTAGGAGTGGCAGGAGGCAAGGTCATCCCCTGTGCCCCATACGCAACATACGGCACAGAAGAGCTATCTGCAAATGTAATAGAGACGCTAAGAGGCTACAATGCCTGTCTATTGGCAAATCATGGAGTTATCACCACAGCAGACTCGTTGAAAAAGGCTCTATGGTTAGCTGTAGAGGTAGAAAATCTAGCCAAAGGATACATCTTAGCCAAGCAGATAGGTGAACCAAATATCATATCAGATAAAGAGATGGATATTATCTTAGAGAAGTTTAACAATTATGGGTTAAAATAACAGGAATAAATGGATAAGAGGTGGGTTTACACAGTTTAGTTTACGCTCTCACCTCATACCGTCTAATGCCTGAGTTAAGCAACAAGGCGATATAATTTAGTAAAATTTTGGTCTTTTATCTAACTAAATTTAGGAGATAAAAGCTAGATATTTTTGCACTATAGCCTTGTTTGATTTATACTATTTATTATGTCCTGTCTTCTAGGTTTATCGGGTTTCTACTAGTGTGAAATATAGCTAATATCATAATTATATCTTCATATTGTTCATATACTACAATATAAGGAAACTTATCCATTAAAACTTTTTGTGATGTTTTTGTTTCATATTGATATAAATTTGGAAAGTCTAATATTTTATTAAATGTTACATCCAAATAATGAATAAACTTTTTTTCTAAATTTAAATCTATTTTAAAATAATGACTTAATGCTTCTTGCAAATTCTCTTCTGCTTTTGGATGTAGTTTAATATCCATAATTATCTTGAAATGTCACTTTTAATTTCATTCCATGAACGACCTATTGATGGGT
>DAOUPF010000006.1 GCA_030626265.1 Sulfurovum sp. | reverse complement strand
GGGTGAAACTAAAGCATTCACTTCCAGAATGCTATGTTTCTTATAGTATTCTCATACTATAGTAACTATTTATTATTATGAGAATAGACTCTCTAGGGCTGCTGTATCAGTAGTCTTCTCGTGCTCTTTAGCTTCTGTTGTAGAAGCTGCTCTATCAGTGATACCTTCTACCTCATTTAGCTCTATTTGATATCCAGTTAGCATAGAAGCTAGACGGATGTTGATTCCACTCTTACCAATAGCTTTGGCTTTTTGGTCTGTTGTGATATCTACTATAGCTTTTTGTTCACTTGTATCTCTATTTTCAATTCTTACACTCTTTACCACTGCAGGGGATAGTGCTCTAGTGATATACATCTCAGGTATAGGTGAGTACTCTATACAGTCTATATTTTCATCATCAAGCTCTCCAGATACGGCATTGATTCTTACACCTCTCTGTCCTACAGCTGCTCCTATAGGGTCTATATTGAGCTGGTCAGTTTTGAGTGCTATCTTGGCTCTCTCCCCTGGTCTTCTTGATGTTGATATGATATCTACTGCACCATCTTGGATCTCAGGTACCTCTTTTTTCATAAGCTCCTCTAGGAACTTTGGCGCAGTTCTAGTGAGCTCCAAGAACATACCAAACTCTGGGTCTATGCTGACAAAACGAAGTAGTGCTTTTAGAGTATCGCCTCTCTTGAAGCTCTCACCTTTGATACGATTTCTTTGGCTCATAATCCCCTTGAGTTCACCAACCTCTACAAAAGTATTTTCTTCATCATCTATACGAGTTACAGTACCTATGGTGATAGTACCTATCTTTGATTTATACTTCTCAAAAAGGTCTTGCTCTATGCGTCTTTGGATATGATATTCGAGTTCTCTATATAGATTTGAAGCAGCTGTTCTACCATAATCTTCAAGTACAATCTCACTACGGATTTGATCACCTATCTCTATATCATCACCATAATCAGCAGCTTCAGCAAGAGACATGAAGCTATCAGCCTCCTCCTCTAGCCGTGTATCACTATCTTTTACAACAGTAATTACTTTGTCTATAGTATATGTTCGTGTATCTTCATCTATATTTACCTCAAAAGTACTTTCTCTTGTTGTAAGTCTTTTAGCAGTCATAACAACAGCATCTTTAAATGCTTCTACGGCACTCTCTTTAGTTATATTCTTCTCATGAGCCATTGCTTCTATGATATCTAGTATTCTTTCCATTATTTATCCTTTGTTCCTTTGCACAAGTGATATTTTTAACTCAACAGTAACATATTGTGCAGGATTTTCTTTTCTTTCGAGAAGATTATTATATCTAATCATGCCTTTACACAAAATAAAGTAAAATCATATTTAACTAAATCCAGAATATGTGATATAGTTGCGAAAATCAAGGAAAATATAAATGAAACTAAAGTTAGCAAGAACAACCCTTAAGGCAAAGCCAAAATTAATAGAGCTAAGCAAGATAGAAGAGCAGTTGGCAGATAAGTCAATATTCTACTTTGATAAAGATAATACTCATAAAGAGATAATGGCACTTATAGAGTATTTTGAAGAGAGAGACAATAGTGTATATATGAGAGAGATAAAGTATGGACTCAATGAAGGCGAGTATACTTATGAAGTTCATATAGTACAATAGATACTAAAGTTACAAATGAGAAAAAAACTTTTTATCGAGACACTAGGATGTGCAATGAATGTTCGTGATAGCGAACATATAATTGCTGAGTTGAATCAAAAAGAGCCTTACGAATTAACCCAAGAAGTATCCCAAGCAGATCTTATCATCATAAATACCTGTAGCGTCAGAGAGAAACCTGTGGCTAAACTAT
Source organism: Sulfurovum sp. (assembly GCA_030626265.1). Lineage (GTDB taxonomy): Bacteria > Campylobacterota > Campylobacteria > Campylobacterales > Sulfurovaceae > JAAXPZ01. The sequence goes on along the minus strand of DAOUPF010000006.1, from coordinate 11,520 downwards.
TTTCTGAGATAGGTGTATTTAATAAATATAAAAAACCAAGTGCAAAAATAGGTGTATGTGGGTGTACTGCAAGTCATCTAGGTAAAGATATCATCAAAAGAGCTCCATCTGTAGATTTTGTTCTAGGTGCTAGAAATGTATCAAAAATCAGAGATGTGTTAGATGTCAAACATGCAGTTGAAGTTAGCACTGATTATGATGAGAGTACTTATGCTTTTGGTGAGTATAGAACTAATCCATTTAAGGCTATGGTAAATATATCTATAGGTTGTGATAAAGGCTGTACTTTCTGTATAGTGCCTGCTACTCGTGGTGATGAGATATCAATCCCTAGTAATCTCATAATCCAAGAGATTAAAAAGGCAGTCTCTACAGGAGCTAAAGAGGTGATGCTTTTGGGGCAAAATGTCAACAACTATGGTAGACGTTTTGGAGCGGATAAAGAGAAGTGTGACTTTACACAGCTTTTGCAAATGATTAGTGCCATTGATGGTCTTGAGAGGATTAGATTTACTTCTCCTCACCCTTTACATATGGATGATGCTTTCTTAGAAGAGTTTGCCTCTAATCCAAAGATATGCAAGCAGATACATGTACCATTGCAGAGTGGGTCTACTGATTTGCTAAAAGCTATGAAGAGAGGATATACCCAAGAGAACTTTTTGAATCGCTGTGAAAAGATACGTCGTCTTTGTCCAGAGGCTACAATTTCAACTGATGTGATAGTAGGCTTCCCAGGGGAGAGCGATGAGGATTTTGAAGAGACTATGAAAGTGTTGAATATTGTTCGTTTTGAGCAGATGTTCTCTTTCAAGTACTCTCCTAGACCTATGACAGAAGCGGCACTGTTTGCCAAACAGATAGATAATGATATATCTGGCAAAAGGCTCAGTCGCTTGCAGGAGAGACATACAGAGATAATAGATGAGGTGATGGATGCTCAGACGGGCTCCATTCATAAAGTCTACTTTGATGAGCTAAAACCCAATGGTAGAGTAGCAGGACGCAGTGATGATGGAAAGCTGGTATTTGTAGAGGGAAGCGAAGAGTTGTTAGGCAAAATATTGAGTGTAAAGATAGATAAAGTCTCTCGTGGTGCACTTGATGGAGTGGTCATAGTATAACCATGAAAGATAACCTCCAAAATCATATAGATGATTTTTTGGAATATCTATATGCTATCCGTGGATATAGTGAACAGACTATTATCACCTATGAGGTGGTGCTTGGACAGATGGTTAAGAAATGTGAGTTTTATGAGGATAGTGGTAAGCAGATACTAGATATCATGGCTCTACGTCTGTCTATAGCCTCCAATAACAAGCGAACTATAACCAAAAAACTCTCTGCTATTCGCTCTTTTGTAAGATATTTGGATGATCATAGAGGCATTACAGTCAAGCTAATAGGAGATGCATCTATAAAGGTACCTCAGACGCTCCCTAAGCCTATAGAAGAGGATTATATACAGGAGGTATTGGCAGAGGCCAATTTGGCTGAAAAACTACTCATTAGTATGCTTTACGGGCTTGGTCTTCGTATTAGTGAGCTGAGTTCTCTGGAACTATCACAGATATCACAATCTTGGATAGAGATTATAGGAAAAGGAAACAAAAGTAGACAGCTACCTCTGATGCCATATCTACAAAATCTAATCCTAAAGTATAGAGAAACTCATACTCCAAAGAAGTATCTGTTTGAAAAAGGAGGTTCTCCTCTCAACTCTGCTCAACTTCGATACAAAGTAGATAAACTTTTCAAAGCACAAGGCATAAAGGCAACACCACATCAACTGCGACACTCTTTTGCTACACATCTACTCAATAATGGTGCAAGGATATCTGATGTTAGTGAGTTGTTAGGGCATAGTTCTATGGCTACTACACAGGTATATACCAAGCTAGCTAGTGCTAAGAAGTTGGATGAATATATGAAGGCACACCCGTTGGTTAAGTAAGTCGGGTGTCCTCTCCCCAACATAAATTTGCATAATATTAAAATTTTGATTGATTAATTGAATTTAGATTGCTGGGGAGGAGATACTCTGACCTACAAAATATTTATATTTTCTTGAAATATATAGGGTCTGATTTTTTTTGGGATTTTTTTTGTTCTGCATAGCTCTTTAAACTTTTTTGTCATATCTATAGCAATATAGGGTGCTATATAGAGTAGATTGTTTTGTAGCTCTATGGCCCATTTCCCGCCTATTACTAAGCTATTTTGGTTCTCTATCTCTTTTCTCTGTTGTGCTGATAGTAAGTAGCCTAGTTTTTTTAGTGCAAGGTCTGAGGCTTTTACTTTTGCAGTTAGAGAGTGTAGTTTTATGACTCTGAACTCTTTTTCTGTATAAAGCACCTCGAACTCTTTCTCTAGACTCTTTTTGTCTTTTTTTAGATATTCAAAACTTCGTTTAATCCCATCTTTATATTTATCTATGAGGGAGTCAGAAAACTGCTTTCTAAATCTATTTCTCTCATACCTCTCATCACTATTGCTCTCATCTACAAAGTAGGGATAATTGTTAATCTGTAGATAGTGTAACAGCTCATCTTTACTGTACTCAAGTAGAGGTCTGATTAGTCTATATCCCTCTCTTTGGCTTAGCTCTTCTAGACCTATTAGCTCTGAAGTACCAGCACCTTTAGCTAGACGCATAAGCAGCCATTCGAGTTGATCATTTAGCTGATGGGCTGTGATCAGAGTATCGTAATTATGCTCTTTGATAAGCTTTTCAAAGAAACTATATCGAAACTCTCTGGCATTTTTCTCAAAGTGAGTTGTGAATTTTGCTGCTTTGATAGTATGGCAGGTTAGCTTGTATTTTTCCGATAATTCTTTAGCGTGTTCTTCTTCTGTATCACTATTTTCTCTAGTACCATAATTGACTAAGGCAATATCAAAAGGTATACCTTTTTCTAATAGCATAAAAAAAAGTGCAGAGGAGTCAACACCTGCTGAAAAAGCCAATAGATTTTTTTTTAGTGAGAAGTCAAAGTTCATAGTTTTGTAAAATATTAGAAATAGAGGTTTTTAGTCTAGGAAGATGGTTTGTTATGATATCCCATAGTTCATCAGCATCAATACCGAAATAATTATGAGAGACTAAATTTCTGAAATCTTTTATATCTTTCCATGGTATATTTGAGTAAGACTCTTTGATATTATCACTTAGTCTTGTTGTCATTTCACCAATATTTATAAAGTGTATCATGCAAGCATCAAAACTTTTTGTATCATGATAGAAGTCATCAGCTGTTTTACTGGAGTTTGAGTATAGATATATTTTATCAATAGATTCTATTATAGTCAGTAAAGCCAAAGAATCATTAGACATAGATAACATCTCTTAGTATAGATTTTTTAGCTAAAGGTTTCAGATACTTTTCTCTGGCTATATCTACCTTTCTTTTGAAATAAGATTCAAGTTCATTCTTTAATGCTTGTTTTTTTATGTATACATTATCTGTATCTTTTTTCAGTTCTATTATAATGTCAATATCGCTATCTTCTCGCTCTTCTCCTCTCCCAAATGAACCAAATAGTCCTAGTTTCTCAAGGTTAAATCTATCAAAAAAATCTTCTTTATGTTGTGATAGATAATATATTATATCATCTCTGGTCATATATTACTCACTCTCTACTTTTTTCTTATTATAACATAAGTTATAGTTTTACTTTGAGTGTTGCAAGTAACTGTGTTCCTGCGAGTTCAGTTATCTCTGCTTTATATCTCTTGCCATACTCTATAGCCAAATCGGCAGTGTCATTTATCAATACCTCTCCATCTATATCTACAGCCCAGATTAGAGGTCTAGCACTTAGCAGATATTCATGCTCATCACTCTCTTTGTCTATAACGATAGTTATGGTTTGACCTAGCATTTTCTCTAGAGAGTTTACAGTAGAGGTCTCTGCTATTTGCCCCATGATATCAGCTCTCTCATCTATGATCTCTTGTGATATCTGATCCATATCAAAGGCTGCAGTAGTCTCTTCGTTAGAGTAGTGAAAAGTGTTGAATCTATCAAACTCAAATCTCTTCATAAACTTTTCTAACCTCTCAAAGCTATCATCACTCTCTCCAGGGTGTCCAGCTATAACAGAAGTTCTCAAAAAAGCATTCGGCTTGCTTTTCATATATTCTAGTAGCTCTATGGTTTTTTTCTCTCCAAAGCCTCTCTTCATAGTTTTGAGTACAGAGTTGTCTATATGCTGTATAGGCATATCATAATATGTTTGAAATACACTAGACTCTGATATGGCATCAATTAACTCAAATGTTGTAGTACTAGGGTATAGATAGAGTATTCGTGCACTATACACTCCCTCTATGCCCTCTACAGCCTTTATCAATGATATCAGTCCATCACTCATCTGCATATCTCTACCAAAACTACTACTGTCTTGTGATATAAATGAGAAATCATAAAAGCCATTCTCTACTAGATTGGTTACCTCTGTTACTATGGAGTCTAGTGTTCTAGAGTTTAGTTTGCCTTTAAAGCTAGGAATTGCACAGAATGAACAGCTCTGGTTACACCCTTCTGCTATTTTGATATATGCATGATAGTTAGATCCTGTGATGACCCTAGTAGCCTTTTCATTGGCGAGATAGACTTCAGGTGTAAATGTACTCTGTTTGGAGGATATAAGCTGATCTATCTTCTCATAGTCACCAACTCCTGTAAATATATCAATCTCAGGCATACTTTCTTGGAGCTCTTTTTTATACCTCTCAGTAAGGCAGCCACTCATTACTAGGATGGAGTTACTTTTGCGTTGTTCATGTAGATTTAGCACAGTGTTGATAGACTCTTCTTTGGCTGCTTCTATAAAGCCACAGGTGTTCACTATGATTACATCAGCTTGTGTTGAATCGTCTGTTATTTCATACTCTTGGAGTCGTCCGAGCATTACTTCGCTATCTACTAGATTTTTTGTACAGCCTAAGCTTACTAGGTGGAGTTTTTTTGACATAGTTTATTCTCTCTTGTGATATAATTTAAGATTTAGTACCTTGAAGCGATAATCTTTTCCAATTCCAATACATCATATTTATCTTTGGTTCTTCCTGCCGAGGTTTTGTTTTTGGCAAGATCATGTATGCTTATAAAATGAATCTCTTCGCCAAACAGGCTGTTGTTTGTTTTGTTGCTCCATGCCTCTGAGAAATCTACCCCATCAATATCTGTCAATATATCGATTCTCATAGGCTCTATACCGATTTGCAATACAAGATTCTTAGTATTTAGTTCATCTACTGTGATTTCATAAGGAACAGGAAAGTCATGGAAGGCTTTCTGGATACGCTTTGCATTTTCTACTGATCTACCTATCCATAGGTCGATGTCGAGTGTATGCCTGCTATAGCCATAGTTTCCCATTGCGTAGGCACCAACAACCAAATATTTCACTTCATATTTGTTAAATAGTTGTAGCATATCTTTATAATCTTCAAAGTAATCCATCTGCTTACACTTTTGTATGTTTCAGTGTAATTTTTGTTCTGTCTAATCGTGCTGGATACTTTCCATATATTTCAAAATAACGTTGTGCGGTCATAGATGTCATCATTTTAAATAGTTCATCTCCAGTCAATCCAAAGATAAAACTATGGTGATTGGTATCATGAAGTGATAATTTTTTTAAAGTGACTATTCTTTTTTTCATTAGATACCCTTCTCTCATACATAGATATTATCTAAGACAATATCTTTTTTTATGATTATGTATTATAGCATATTGTATAGAGATGATATCTTATGGATAAGTTTATAGTATTGGAAAAGTTAAAAAAAAGGGGGGGGAAATAATAAAAGAGGTTAGAGCCAGGCAAAAGCCTGAACTCTAAGAAAGCGGTAAGTTAAAGGATATCCTAGAACTTGTATACAGCTTGAACTCTAACTCTATGTCTATCAGTATCAACATCATCATAAGATGTATGACTTCTGAATCTGTACTGAACACTTGTAGCAATACCGGCAACTTTGAAGCTATACCCGATTCTTGCACCAAGTGAAGTCTCAGTTTGAGCACCTGCACCATCAGTAGATGTATATGTAGCTACACGACCAAATAGTTTACCTATTCCAACTTTTGTGCTAATCTTAGCCTGGATTGCTGTTGTAGCAAGACCATCAAGTTGAGCATTTTCTTCACCTGCTGTATATAACCAGTAGCCACCAACTGGGTTGCCTAAAGCACTAGTAGCAGATAGAGAAGCACTACCATCATTTACATAAGAAGCTGCCAATGAAGCATCAAATGCACCAAAGCTTCCAGATACTCTAGCACCTGCAGCGTAAGTAGCATCATCAAGGTCTACAGTTTCAGCAACATCCACATATCCAGCTTGTAGATCAACTTTGATGTTACCTAGCTTACTATTTACAGTAGCAAATGCAGCTACTAAATCTTCACCAAGTATAGCAGCATCTGGTACATAGTATCCAACCGCACTAATCGTTGTATTTTCGATTGACTTGTTTACAAAACCAGCTGCAAAAAGACCACCTTCGTCAGCACCAATAGCTGTTCTAGTATCAAAAGCAAATAAGTTCATGATATATGCACCATAAAGTGTTGTATCTTCTACGTCAGTATTAGCTAGCATAACACCTTCGAAAGTTACATCTTTTACACCAGCCCATGAGTCTGTCCATGCAAATGGAGAAAGTGATGCAGGAGCTGCAAATCTACCAAATTTAGCTGCTGTGTTTCCAAAGCTTGCTGTTAGGAAAAGCTCAGAAAGCTGTCCACCCTCCATAGTACCAGCTGGAACTCTTGCACCAATGTTGTTATCAATTTCACCCATACCTAGTGATGACCAACCAGAAACTTCAGCACCAAAACCGATAGCACCAAATAGATTCTTCTCTACACCAAGTGTAGTAACTACACTGAATGCTGTTGCACCAACACCAGCAGTTGTATCGAATAAATCTGCAGAATCAGCCTGCTGTGATTGGTAGTATGCACCTACTGAACCATAAAAATCTGAACAGTCAGCTTTTGGCGCTGCTGCTGCTGGTTCTACTGGGGCTATGTCCCCTCCTGCGAAAATCATTGTTGAAGCTATCACTGATAGCAATAATCCTTTTTTCATCTAAAACTCCTTGTTTGTTTTTGTTTACGAACGGATTATACTATAGATTGGTAGTAAATGTCAAGAGTATTAACTAAAAAAGAACAAAAAATTAACAAAAAATTAATGATATTTTATTAAAAGCCCATTTTATGGATATTATATAAAATACTAAATGGTTAATAAAAGGATACTTTAGTTAACTAAGAGAGCTAAATATAGTAAAAAGTAGAGAATTAATATTAATTCTCTTACTTTTTGCTCTTTAGTAGCTTTTTATTTTCAGGATTATTTAACAGAGCTTCCATTGAGTTGTTTATTTTAGGTTTTTCTACTTTTCTTTTGGGCTCAGAGATGTTGATAGCTATTGGGTAATCATCTACAAAGATTTGTTTGATAGCCAATAGTGGTATAGTTAGGGTAGATCCTATACCCTCTTCGCCAAAGCCTGCCTCAAAAAAGAACTCATCCATCCCAAGATGAGCACTCTCTAAGGTATAGCCAGCGATGACAAACAGTACAACATCATCAAAACTGGAGCTGATATGTGATGGAAGAGTTGGCTCGAAGCTTACATGTCTTACTTCTACAGCCAATGAAAACTCTATATCATGGTCTAGTAGAAATGAAATGGTGTTAAATATATGGTCTTTTATGAGAGATTTGTAATCATCAGTGTGGAAAAGTTCTAAGTTCATTGGATGTGTCTGCCTCGCTATTTTGTTATTGTGGGGGTACTTATGATTGCAAATCCTATCATAGCATTCATTAAAGCTAAGCTATCATAACTATCAATGTCGCTAACTTGTATATCTCTAAGTACTAATCTACCCTCATCTAAAAGCCTAGCACGAGTAGTGCCAAGCAGTAGTGGCTTTGTGGGGGTATACCAGGTACCATTTTTCTTGAGTGCTATATTTGCGATAGTTGTATCTGTGATAAGTCCATCTTTTGAAATGATTAGCTCATCAAAGTTTTGATTGCTTGAGCTGAGCTTGTCGAATTGATCTCTATTTAAGTATTTATAATCATAGTCTATATTGGCTTCTACTATGAGAAGTTTTTGTATAGTTTTTGCTTTATATATATAATAGGTAGTATTTATGATATTTTTATCATATATTATCTTGGCACGATATACTCCTGATGTGGGTATATTTTTTAGATAATCAGATATCTCTAGATTGTCATGAGTATCAAATAGTTTTTTACGAGTTAGATTTAGTCTAGCATTGTGATAGTCTATATTGTGAACTTTGCCATTTTCTATGCGTATAGTTTCAAAAAGCAAATTATTATCTAGCTAAAGGCTTAAACAGAGACTCTTCATTATCATAATACAATATATCTCCAGATACTAAATCATAATGCCAACCATGTAGAAATATCTTTTCCTCATCTACAGCTCTTTTGACTGCAGGATAAGTTAGTAAGTTTTCTAGCTGATATACTACGGATACTTTTTCCGTATATTCACGAAGCTCTTTTGTTTGTGTGTCTCCTAGAGCCTTTATGGCAGTCTCTTTTGCTGTATTGCCAAGCTCTAGCCACTTGATAGTATGGATATTTTCAGGTGTAGATATAGGAGCTTGATATACTGCCTTAATAGCTCCACAGTCTGAGTGTCCACAGACTATGATATCAGATATCTCTAGTACAGATGTAGCATACTCAATAGCTGCTGCAGTGGCGTGGAAATCACTATCTGGCTTGAATGGTGGGACGAAGTTACCAATGTTACGAACTATAAAAAGGTCTCCTGCTTGGCTACCAGTTATCATGCTGGGCATAAATCTGGAGTCACTGCATCCTATAAAGAGTGCTTTTGGATTCTGTCCATCATCAACTAGCTTTTTAAACCGCTTTTCATTCTCTTTAAATTTGACTCTCTTGAAGTGCTCATGCCCTTTCTTAAATTCTGGTATTTTATTCATCACACGATGCTCCATGATAGCTCTTGCCCTGCAAACATAGGAACAACAGTGCCATATTTGTCAGGTACTACAAAAGGTTTTTTCTCTAAAGTTATAGTTTTTTCAGTTGGTATTATGTTGTATATTCGACAAGCATTGGTATTGACAAAAGCTTGTAGGTTGTTAAGCTTGTCATTTTTGTCAAACAGCTCTGCTAGGGCTTGCAGTGCTATAGGAGCTGTAAATACTCCAGCTGCACAGCCTGGACACTCTTTTGAGTCTTGTGGATGCGGGGCTGAATCTGAGCCAAACATTACTTTGGGGTGGGCTTCTAATGCCACTTTTTGTAAGGCATCTCTATCTTCATATCGCTTGGCAATAGGTTTACAAAATAGATGAGGCTGTAGCATTCCACCTGCTACATCATCAAGAGTGATAAGCAGATGATGTAAGGTGATAGTCGCATATAGGTTGTCATACTTGTCAAGTGCGTCAACACTGGCTTTAGTAGTGATATGCTCCATGATGATAGTGAGATCTGGGAAGTTTTTGGCTAGTTTTTCGTATACTGGCACAAACTCTGACTCTCTATCCATGACAAAGCCATTGGTCTCACCATGAATACATAGAGGGATATTTAGCTCACTCATAGTAGTCAATATAGGGCGTAGCTCATCTATATCAAATCCACTAAGTCCACCTTCGCTATTGGTTGTGATACCAGCTGGATATAGCTTGATAGCGGTGAGTTCATCTCTGATACTTAGCAGAAAGTCACGGCTATAGTCAGGCTTGAAGAATAGTGTCATATATAGTGTAAAATCTCTATCACCTATAGCACTATTAATTCTCTGTTTATAGCCTAAAAGTGAAGCTTTATCTGTAATAGGAGGCAGTAGATTTGGCATAATGATAGCACCAGAAAAAGAGTCTGCACTCAGAGGTCCTACAGTCTCTAGCATTTCGCCATCACGCAGATGGAGGTGCATATCAAGTGGGTTGTTGAGTTTTATTTGCATCGAAGTCCTTTAGAACGAAATATTGTTTTGGGTGGGGATCAGACCCCTTTGGCACGAGCCAATATATTATCTTGATTTTGCCATAAAATGCTTTAGGTCTGAGTAAAGATATATACTTTGGTGGAGTATAGTTGATAACTGGGTAATCTATACCACCATCGAAGAGTTGATTGCATCGTAAGATTCGTAAAGAGCTTGCCCAGATAGCACGATGTGCGGAGTTGAATTCAAACTGCCATTTGGCATACTCTGAACAGGTAGGGTAATATCGACAGTTTCCGGGAAACATCTTTGAAATGTATTGGTACCCTGTGATGGGTGCAGTGTAGATTTTTTTGATATTCATATGTTTTGACTCTGTGTTTGATTTGTTTTTAGATTGTACCTTAAAAAGATGGCAATTTGACATCTTTTGTGGGTATTGGATATTTGTTGTATCAAACGGTGCGTGAATACGCACCCTTGTATAATCCAAATAAGAGATAAAGATGCTAAAACAAGTGGCTCTTAGGGCAAAAAACGCTAAAATATATGCTTAATAATTATCTTGGGGGATATATGCTTAAGATACTTTTTCAACTTCTAATCACAACACTTCTTTTTTCCAATCTGCTTCACGCACTTCCAACTGTCACAGCACCTCTCATCGTAGAGAGTGGAGATCCAGATGCTGAGTATACATTCACAGTTACTTTAGATGAAGTACTCCCGGATGGCTATTATGTTGCTGTCAACTTTGATGACCAGCAAGGTGATTGGTTTGCCCAAACGGATGATGGTGGACATATCATCCTTGAACATACTACAGGTACAACACATGACTTGAACAGAACGTTAAACAAACCGGGTCTCAGGTCATTCCGTGCCGGTATTTTTGATGCAACTGATACTTTAGTGGGAGAGTATTCGGACTATACAACTTGCATGGAAGATCTTTGCTTAAAAGAGGTTCTCCAATTTAGTAACTATGGAAACCCTGCATTGAGCGGAAGCGGCAGCCAGTTGCTCCAAGGGGTAGACCTTGCGAATGGAAACCTGCACTACTCTGCAGCAGATATGTCCATTTCGGGTAAAGGTCCGGACTTCACTCTCATCCGTGCCTATAATTCAAATGCAGATGCCTGGTCATTTAACCTTGATGCATCAGCAGCATTTGTACCTGATACTTTCAGTAGACAAATATCTGTCGGACCTCGTGAAGATGGTAGAAATCAGTACTTCTACAAAGATATGCCTACCGATGAAGATCCTGATGGAAAATGGTACGCCTTAAGCCCTGGAAACTTTGATGAGCTTATAGAAGAATCTGATGGAAATTTCACTCTCTACACCAAAGGAAACCTCTACTATCGTTTTGCTAAGCCAACAGAATCTGTTGTAAATGGTCGTTTGCTAAGTATCAATGACCGCGATGGAAATGCTTTAACCTTTACACATACTTCCAACCTGATCACGGGTGCTACTGATGCAAGTGCCAAAAACTACACTATCAAAAGAGATG
>DAOUPF010000002.1 GCA_030626265.1 Sulfurovum sp. | reverse complement strand
GACTTGGATTGGCTATTCATTGCTACTTAGATTTTGAGCAATACCGCCCTCATCACATACAGCTGTACTCTCACCCATATCATCTATAATCTTCTTGATGTGTTGATATACTTCAGCACTAGCTCTCAAACTCTTGGAAAACTTCTTAAAGCCAACTGGTACTATCATATACTCTTGAAAATCTACAGAGTTGTTAGCATGCTCTCCTCCATTGATTACATTGAGCATAGGTACTGGCATCACTACTGCATTGGCTCCACCTAGATAGCGATATAGTGGGATACCCAATGACTTAGCCGCTACTCGTGCGACTGCCATAGAGACACCCAGTACAGAGTTAGCTCCTAGATTGCCATAATTATCTGTACCATCTACCTCTTTCATAGCTAGGTCAACATCTGCTTGGTTGTAAGGGCTCATTCCTATGAGTGCTTCAGCTATCTGGACATTGACATTGCCTACGGCTTTTTGCACACCTTTGCCCATATAACGATCTCCACCATCACGAAGCTCTAGTGCCTCTCGTTTACCAGTACTAGCCCCACTAGGCACTATAGCACTAGCACTCGTACCATCACTTAGGCTCACTGTAGCTCTGACTGTAGGGTTTCCTCTACTATCCATCACCTCATCTGCAACAATATCTTCTATAAAAACCATCTTGGTTCCTTTATTATTTCATAAGTTATTCGCGTATTTTATCGTTTTTTTCTATATTTTTTGGTGAGTATCTAACATCTACAATAAAAAATATCTATCTATGTGTAGATTATTCATTTAAAACCTTCTGATGATTCGTATAAACAGGGCTACCATCATCAAAGTATTCCAACATAACCTTCGCATATCTATCAAATGGATTCTTCTCTTTGAATAGCTCTACTCTTTTTTTGAATGGCAAATCATAGGTATTCCAAACTGTAGTAAATGGCACAGGGTAATCTGTACCATATAGTAGTTTTTCATGTACCTGCGTCTGCTCACTCAAATGCCGTAATACTTTGGCACGAACAGCGGTGAGCAGTGCAGATATATCTGCATATAGATTCTCATGACACTCTAACATCTCTAGTAGCTTGAAATAGTCATCATTAAAGTTCTTTGGATTTTTTGAGAGTGCTTTAAGTACCTGCCACGGAGAGTAGCTCAGTGCCATGTGTGCAGCTATAGTCTTGACTCCAGCTTCCAATGGAGCATCCAACATCTCTATAGATTCACACTCTTTGTATGAGTGCACGCTACTCTCAGAACCTATATGTACAATGAGAGGTATATCCAAGGAAGCCAGCTTCTCAAAATAGGGACGATACCGCTCTTCCCTAGTATCTACACCCCAATAGTTCTGTAAAAACTTTGCTCCTTTAAATCCTAGTTCTACATACTTGTCTATCAGTTCTAGTGCATCTGGTCTTTTGGGATTGATAGAAAAAAATGGAATGATGATATCTGGATACTTCTCATATACCGCCAACAAATCATCATTGCTAGCACATACTGTTATATCTTTGTGTAGTATCTCACCATTATCATCTACTCTAGCATCCACACCAAAAAGTACTAGTTTTTTGATATGTTTTGCTGCTCTTGTATTACTCACTATGGCATCCACATAAGTATCATATGGATTGAGTGCCATTGCCTTAGCATCTAGCCCCATACTCTTGCCAAATAGTTTCAAGGCAACCTTATCATAAAGACGATTGAACTTGACATCTGAGTTTAGTAGATGGGTGTGTATGTCTATGGTTTGCATACTCTAAATCCAAACTTTTGATATATTTTTACTCATTTTCATCTTCTTTTATCTCTTCCTTCTCATCATTTGGCGGCAATGGAACAAAATACCCGATAAGAAGAAGCAGTGAACCTACTACAATAAATGAGATAATTCTCTCTATCGTGCCACTACTAGAAAGCTCCACAAAAAATAATTTTAGTACAACTATAACCAATAAACCAAAACCCGATAACCACAATGGGCGACTAATATATCGTTTAGATAATAGCATTAGTATAATGGCAACACTACTCCATAATATCGAAAGTCCTGCTTGAAAATAGATACTTTGCCACATAGAAGCAATCATATAGTCAATATCTCTAAACATATGTACTGCACGAGCAAAAATGACAGAAATCAGTATAGTAGAGATAAATGCCAATAGACTATACAGAGATATCTTTACTCGTTCTATGATATTCTGCTTATTTTGTAATACCCAATAGAATACAACCCCTAAGCCTACTATTTGAATAATATCCAATGGGTTTAGAAGTGGTATATATGAGAAAAGAGTAAAATCAGGGGCAATTTTAAAAGCTTGTATCTCCCAAAGAATAAGAGATGTTATTAGCCCTCCCACTCCTATATACTGATAACTATGGCGATGTGGCTCTAGCCAACCTCTATACCTGTTATACATTAGCACAAATATAGACAACAGTACTGGTACAATAGCAGTAGCAAGTTGGATAAAACTTTCTCCTAACTGTAATAAATCAGCATGATATCTCAACTCCAATACTAGTACTATAGCTATGAACCAAAGACTGATTATATGTATGACTTTTGTATATCTCCAATCTTTATCAAAACTGTAAAGAAAATAATAGTTCACTACTGTCAAAGTGGCTAAAGATAAGTATCCTATACCACCAAAGGGATGCAAGGTATCTGTATTGCCCATAAAGAAAATTAATATCCCTAATATAATATATCCCTGTAGAGTGCTGACAAGCAGTTTCCATTGAATAAACCTGTTAGCTATAAAACATAGTATTGCACCTAAGGAAAGATATAAAATCATTGCATTGCTATAAGATATATCAAACTTATCTATCACCCATATAGCACTATCAAACCATAAAACAATAGATAAAAACAGTAAAATATTAGGCATATATCTATCAAGTTTTGATAGTTGCTTCTGATGCGTATTTAAAAGATATGATGCAAGTAGAGAAGCTATAATAATGATAATGTAACCTATATATTCAACTACACTTATACCATCGAGCGAAATAGAATCAGGATAAACAAAAATAGAGATAAGCAAAAGTATCTCTCCAAAATAACGTCTATACTTATATGACTGCTTTAGAGATAGCCATATAATAGCGCTACTCTCTAGTGACCACAATACCGCAGACATATCAGCATCAAATATATATGGAACAGCAATAGTAAGGAATACAACTCCCAGTGCCAAAAATGATTGTGACAATAGCTCTGTTCTCTCTCTTTTTGCCAAGAGTTTTGATAGAACTATATAGAGTATCCCTAAGACAACAGCACTATATGCTGCACCATAGTCTATATGCTCTACTAAACTAAGCTGCAAGGGGAAAGCAACTACTGGTAGACCAAATACTAATGTACCATCTACTAAATTTTTAGGTTTAAATGGATGCTTCATTGTAAATAAAATAGAGATACCTAAATACATCAAAAAATATAGTATGAGAAATGGCTCAGTAGTAGCAAATATCTCTACATCATATCTCAACACTCCCCAGTATCCAGAGATAACAAAAGTAAATATAAAACCTACGATATTTAATATACGCCAAGTTCTATGCCAAGCTACAAGAAATAGACCAAGATTCAAGAAAAGATAATAACTAAAGAGTACTACATGCGAACCCTCTCCACTAGAGGTAAGAATAGGTACCAAAAAACCACCTACTGTTGCAAACAAAGATAGAGGCAAAGCATCTTCTACTACAGCTAAAATAGAGCCAAGCACAACGACTAGTAGCATCAAGCCAAAAGCAATATCTAGTGATAGTAATTCATAAAATTTTGATGCTGCATATATAACCAAATATAATATAGCAATACCAAGTCCTTGCAATATCTGTCCATATGCTCCCTCTCTTTCTCTAAGCTTCCACCCTGTGGCAACAAGCCCTACTGCAATGATAGATAGAGATATTAGTCTCATCTCCATACTGATAGTACTATGTTCAGCCGCGTATTTAACCAGAAATGCCAATCCAAAGAAGAGTATCACTCCACCTACTCTTACAAGTAAATTTCCTCCTGTAAAATAGTTTTTGACAAGTGATACCAAAAATGACTCTTTTGGCTCCTGTTCTTGAACTAGTTTAGGAGTATATTCTTCTATTTGATCCTCTACATGGTATACAGTCTCTTGCTTTTCTATGATAGCAGAGATAGCAGATTCATAAGGTTTTTTTAAATCATCTTCTGTATCAGTATTAACTAAAGACTCCTCCTCTATAACATAGTGACTCTCATTCTCTTCTATAGTGTCACTAGGTACCTTGTGTCGCATGTTATTAACTAGCTTCTCTAAATCCTTAACTCTATTTTGTAATATAAAAACCCAAAAAACAAGTATAATATAAAATATTATCGATGTACTCATAATCTCTCCTTTTTATTAAGCTCTAAAGCTAGTCTCTTCATCCCCTTAAAATCAGCCTTGCCAGTACCTAGCTTAGGCAACTCATTTACTCGATAATACTCACTATGCACTAACAGATGATTCAGTCCTATAGCCTTGATTCTATCTTGTAGTTCGGCTATCTCTATTTTACCCTCTAGCATCAATACAAGTTTCTCTCCTTTTTTGATATCTGGAATAGCTGTGACTGCTATCTGCTCATCTTCATTTAGAATCTTTCGTATCTCACCCTCTACTAACCCCAAGCTCACCATCTCTCCTGCTATCTTGGCGAAACGACTATAGCGGTCAACGATAGTCAAGAAACCATCCTCATCCAATCTCCCTTTATCCCCTGTGACATACCATCTGATACCATCTATCTCTTTGATAACAGAGGCTGTTTTCTCCTCTTCTCCTATGTAGCCTTTCATTATCTGTGTACCACCTATGAGTATCATGCCCTCTTCACCACTCTCTAGCATCTCAAAGCTATCAGGATCTACTATACGAAAACTGCTTCCAGGCAAAGGTAGCCCAATAGTACCAAGCTTGTTTCCTATCTGGACTCTCCATGAGTCTTGCATGAGTACATCTGGGATATTGACTCCTGCTACTGGCGTAGTCTCAGTAGCTCCATATCCCTCATAAATCTCTTTGCCAAATTTTGCTCTGAATTCATCTCGTATTTCAACTGGTAGTTTTTCAGCACCTGCTACTATGATACGAAGATGACTAAACATCAGAGGATGGAGCTTTCTATTTCTAGTATAGAGCCTGAAAAAAGTAGCTGTAGCAAAGAGCATAGTAGCTTCATACTTAGCTGCCATCTTGCCTATACCAAAGCCATCAGTTGGATCTGGATGACAGGCTACTGGTATACCCTCAATAAGTGGCAAGAGTGTAGTCACAGTCAGACCAAAAGAGTGAAATATAGGAAGAGTACCCAACATCACATCCTCATCTGTTGGGTTGAGTAGTGTGGTAGTCTGCTTGATATTGCCCATCATATTTCTGTGGCTCAGCTCTATGCCTTTAGGTGTACCCTCACTACCACTAGAAAATAGTATAGCAGCTGTATCCTCTAGCTGGGCATCTTTGATAAACAGCACACTCAGTAACCATGCAGGCAATATCTTCACAGTAGTCAACATAAACAGTCCTCTGACTTTGCTTATCTTCTCTTTGATATCCTCTAGGTATATCACTTCTACATTTTTTAGTGCTGTAGAGACATCAAAACCTTTGGCTTTCAGCTTTATCACAAACTGCTTTGATGCTACTATTTTACTGATATTTGCAATTTTTAATGCGTAAGTCAAGCTCTCATTTCCACTAGAGTAGTTGAGATTTACAACTGTTTTACCCAGAGTTAGCACTGCCATATTACCCATAGAGCCACCTACGGAAGTAGGTAGCAAAAGCCCTATATTTTGGCTCTTTTTTAGTAGAGGCTTTAACTCTTGTGCTATCATTAGCGTGCCTGTGACAAATTTATTACCAGATAGTTCTACTCCTGTAGAGTCTGCCATAGATAGATTGTTATTTACCTCTTTTGCACTCTTTATCCATGCTTTTTGTAGTACTGGCAAAGTACCTGTGTAGCTACCCCATGCACTGATAGAGAGATCAAATACTGCTTTTTTGACCTCTGATGCTCCTGAATGTATATCAAGTATTTGCCCAAAGCTCACAGATATATCTTTGGTTGCCTTTCTCTTCATCTTGCCAGAGGCATGAGAGAAGTTGTCCTCCCATAACCCTAGTAGATAAAATGGAATAATAACCGCATCTTCTACCCCTTTGGTAGCTATCTCAAAACCTCTCTGAAAAGTACCCAAATGCCCATTTCTAGATAGATGTCCTTCAGGGAACAGTGCTACAGTCTCTCCACGATTGAGAGCTTCGGTGACTTGTGACAATGCACCTCTACTCCCTCTATTTGAGATTGGTATCACTCCAAAAAAATCAAAAATTGGTTTGAGGTACCACTTATCATAATATACTCTATCCATCACAAAACGAATCTGCTTGGGATACGCTATCTGCAACATAGCCCAATCCAAAAATGATATATGATTACCTAACAGTAAAACTCCTCTACTCTCTGCTTTTATATTTTTGAGCCCCTCAACAGATATGCGATACCTAAATCCAAACAGTGTCTTGATCGCATAACGAACCAGAGACTGTGGTAGCTTGAGAAATGTATATATCATCCCCACAAAAGCAACAGTAGCTACTAGATAAAATAGTATCGTACTAGATATCTCAAAGTACCCAAAAAGTGCAGTTACTACCAAAAATGCAAACATAGTGATGTTTTGCACAAAGTTATTGCCTGCTAATATTTTGCCTAGACTCTTGGTTGGTGTGGCAAACTGTATCATGGCATTGAGTGGTACGATGAATAACCCCGAGAAGAATCCAAAAGCAAATAGATCTATACCCAGTACCATCTGACTAGATAATGATGGCAACATATATAATGACACCGATATACCCAATGCCCCTAGAGGTATAATCCCTGTCTCTATATAATTTTTGCTAAGCTTTCCAGCAACCAATGAGCCCACTACTATACCAATACCAGATATCGCCAGCAATCCCTGAGCTACTACTGTATCTGTGATACCTAGATTACTCTTTAGAAAATCACCAAATAGTGCTACAACTACTTGTGAAACTCCCCAAAATATACTAAGCCCCACAATACTAAGCCATACTGTATGATTATCTTTGATTACAGATATATTCTCATCTAGGTAGCTTAGGTTCTTGTATTTTATTGGCTCAAATGTCATGCTCTTGTCTGTCTGAACTTTACTAACTAAACGCCTAGCCAATATATACTCTATGATACTTGCCCCTATGAGCAGATACCCCAGGGGTGCTACAAATATCAGTATCTCAGAAGGTTCTATACTTCTACCATCCAGTAAACTCTCAAAAAATATAGAGTATATAACCGCCCCTGCTAGTATAGATATGATTGTCACTGCTTGTACCATAGCATTAGCTTCTGCTAGATGCTCATTGCCGGTCATCTCTTTGATGAGTCCATACTTTGCTGGTGAGTATATAGCACTCTGGGCAGCTAGCACAAAAGTCAGTGCAAATGCCACCCAAAACCAACCCATATAGTATGAGAATAAAATCAGTGTCGTAATTCCTACTGCTGATAGTGAAGCTACTTGTATTATCTTAGTCTTAGAGTACTTATCACTCAGATACCCAGCAGGAGAAAATAGAAAGATAAAGGGCAAGAGTATCAAGGCATTGACAATAGCAGTCAACACTATCAACTCTGCTCCATCATAAGCCTTGAATATAGTATTTTGCAATATAATTTTATGCCCCAAGTCTGTCATAGCATTTAAAAATACAATAAATATATATGGAGTGAATCCAGCTATCTTAAATAGTGACTTCATCTCTAATCCTTTTGTTTAAATTGATCTTGGTGCTCACTGACTGTGTGCATATTAAATATATATGGCTTGAGTGTAAGTATCAAATCAAATAGCAATTCATAGTGTGTATTGTGTGCATCTTTGTCTCCCTGCAAAAGCAAAGCTCCTACTTCAAACTCTCTTTTAGCTAACATCTTTGCACTACCTACATAAGAGTTTAAAAGTGAGAAATCCAACCCTAAGTGCTCCGCTTTTGTTAGTATCTTGGCTATCTCTAGCTCTTTTGTACTAAACCCTTCTGCTCTCTCAAATAGATAGCCTCTCTCTTGATACTCCTTAAGCTTATTTTCATCCAAAGAACTGACTCTCAAAAACTCATCTAGTCTGTACCATACCCCATCTCTACCTCCAGATATAAGAGCCATAGAGTTTACCATCATCTCAAAGCTACCATCAAAATCAAAATTATTCTCATCAAATACCGCTTTAATCTCTGCGATAGTGTAAGAGAAGTTATGCTGAAGGTATTTGATAAATTTAATTATCTGTATACAATTCTCATCATATAAATGTACATTTGGCTTAGGCTTAGAAGGTGAAGGAAGTAGACCCTCTTTTATATAGTATAGTATGGTAGATTTACTCTCTTCACTCTTCTTCATAAGATCTTTCATTTTTAGTTGCATCTGTCATCCTTATTCTTTTCTTAGACATAGTATAGTATAATATACTTAAAGTGTCAAGTGTCACTCTACATTTTATATTATGAATGTAGTTTTGTGCGTTACGTGGTAGCACCTGCTAAAATAACTTATTATAATAATACTCTATACAATTATCAATGTCTCTCTTTAGATATAATTATCCCAAGGATATGAATCATCCTAATATTTTAATTTTGAGGAGAATGAATGAGAGAAATATTTAAAGTAGTGGCGGTGATGGTTGCTATCACGATTGCAAGTATGGCAAACAGTGAGCTAACTATAATTGACTACAAGAAAGCCAAAGGCATTTACGCTGCGGGTTCTGGACTATTTATAGATGCTAGAGGAGCAAAACTCTACAAAAAAGGTACAATCATGGGATCTATCAATATCCCAGTCAAACGATTTAGCCGTATGAAAAAGTTTTTACCTAATAAGAAAAATGCAAAAATGGTAGTATACTGTAATGGATTTAAGTGTGAGAAGTCTGATGAGCTTGCTGTACTTTTAATGGCTGATGGGTATACAAATGTACTCGTCTACAAAGGTGGATATCCTGAGTGGAAAGAGAAGAAGCAAGAGCTTATGGGTCTGGTTAAGGAGTGCAAAGAGAACAAAGGTCCATATAAACCAAGTGGTAAGATGGTCACTATCAATGGAGCTAAAGTTTATCTAGGTGAAGATGATGGCATGATAGATCAATTTTGGTTTGCAGGCAAAGTACTAAGTGATCTTCCTAGCAATGTCCAGCTAGTTGATGTTCGTAAAAAGAAAGATTTTGATGAAGGGCACCTAGCAGGCGCTATCAATATCCAATGGGATAGCAAGGCAGAGAAGATTGATAGCTCTAAATTTCCTAAAGATAAACTAGTAGTTATATACTGTAACACTGGTATGATGTCAACTGATACTGTAGGTAGCCTAGATGAAGATGTAGCAAAAGGTGTTTTATACTTTGATGCTAATGTTGTTTGTGCTGGTACAAAATGTACAGTAGAGGCAAATGAGAATCTATAGAAAGTAGAAGAGAGAAGTAGCCCACTTGGGCTACTTGAGATATGCGTAAACTTACGCCTATTTATAACTTAACAAGAAGGTACGTTTCCTGAATCTTTTGCATACTCATATGAAAAATCAAAGTAGTGAGGAATATACTTCTCTTTTAATGCTTTATCTTTAACGTCTGGACATATAGCTTTTATCTCTGCAGCCATTTTGCCCTCTTCCATGATCTTTTCCCACTCCGCTTGTGTATGTTTCGCAGCGAATTCACTACCTTTTAGCCCACATGCTTTTTTAAGCTTTTTAGAATAAAGCTTTAGACCTTTTGCTGGATCAGCAGATGCTGCCGTTGTCATTACTGCCATACCAAATAGTGCAGCAACTGCTAGTTTTGTAATTTTTCCCATAATAATCCTTCTTGTAATTTTAGATGTATAATACTAGCATAAGAAAGTGAAAGAATTGTGAATAATAAGAATAATTAATTATAAAAGATAAAATATAGGTAAAAAAGTGACAAGGCTTATATCTATAGCCCTGCTGCCTTTATGGCTTCTGCCTGTGAATGAGCAGTCAGAGGTTCTACTATCATCTCCAAAGATCCATTATTCATAATACCATCTAGTGAATAAAGCGTCAATCCTATGCGATGATCAGTTATTCTATTTTGTGGATAGTTATATGTACGGATTTTCTCTGATCTATCACCAGAGCCTACTTGAAGTTTCCTCTCTGCAGATGTCTCATCTAGTTGAGCTTGCATCTGTGCCTCATATACACGAGCCTTGAGAACTTTCATAGCTTTGTCTCTATTTTTATGTTGAGATTTTTCATCTTGGATGGCTGCTACTATGCCTGTAGGGATATGTGTCAGACGAACTGCTGAGTCAGTAGTGTTGACCGACTGTCCTCCACATCCACTAGATCTATATACATCCATTTTGATATCATTTGGTTTGATATCTACCTCTACATCATCTACCTCTGGTATAACTGCCACTGTGATAGCAGAAGTATGCACACGACCTTGAGTCTCCGTATCTGGTACTCTTTGTACACGATGCACACCTGCTTCATACTTGAGCTGACTATATGCTCCATCACCTTTGACTAGTGCTATCATCTCTTTGTATCCGCCTGCTGTTCCTTCAGATGAACTTATTATCTCTATCTTCCAACTCATCTTTTCGATAAAACGAAGATACATTTTGAAGAGATCCTCTACAAAAAGTGCACTCTCGTCTCCTCCAGCTCCAGCTCGAAGCTCTAGATAGTTATTTTTATCATCATTTGGATCCCTAGGAATCATGAGAACTTTTATCTCATCTTCTATCGCTGGAAGCCTAGGCTCTAGCTCAGAAAGCTCCTCTTTGGCAAGATCACCTAGTTCATCATCACCTATTAGCTCTCTGTTCTCTGCTATAGACTCTGTCGTGTGAATATACTCTCTAGCTTTTTCAACCAGAGTAGATATAGAGGATTGCTCTTTACTAAGCTCAGTCATTCTCTTGATATCTGTACTGATATCTGGTGAACTCAAAAGAGTATTTATCTCTTCATATCGGTCGATAAATGGTTGAAGTTTTTCTTGGAACATAGGTAAATCCTAATAAAGATAGATTTGTATAGTGAGTTCCAAACCCAAAAAGATAGGGCTTGGGATATAAAAGAGGTTGCTTATGCAGCTTCGATAGTATTGATAAGCTTGTTAAGACGACTTACTTTTCTAGATGCAGTCTCTTTTTTGAGAAAACCTTTACTTACAAAGCTATGGATATTCTTGTTTGCCAATTTAAATGCTTCTGCTGCTGCTGTTGCATCATTTGCCTCTACTGCTTCATGTACCGCTTTTACAATATTTTTCAATCTTGTTCTGTAGTATCTGTTTCTTGCTGTCTTTACGATAGTCTGTCTGATACGCTTTTTTGCTGACTTATGCTGTGCCATATAGTATTTCCTTTGGTATATTTCGTTGTATTGACTTTCACGAATAGTGTTCAAAGCCTAATTAGTTCGCGAATAATACCTAAAAAGATATTAAAATTTTATTAAGTATCTTGCCTACTGAGCATAAATACTCTTATCCTAAGATTTATTTAATCTTTTATCCTATATAATTTAAGTGTTAATAGTCAAACTGATATATTTTAAATTTTATTTGTTGTGCCAAACTTGTTGTGAAATAAGGACGGAAAGCCATGGGTCTTAAATCTAAAGATTGCCAGGTTACCAAATACTAATACTTTCGTATATATAGTCCTTTTTCTAGCTCGTTTTAATCATAAATCTTATTTAATTCAAACTTATTTTGTTGTGCCAAACTTGTTGTGAAGCAAGGACGGAAAGCTATGGGTCTTAAATCTAAGATCGCCAGGCTACCAAAATGAATATATACTTCTTTTGAGCAACATAAACTACATAAAGGATATTTATGAAAAAACTTCATAAACTGCTAGGTATTGCTCTCTCTTTAACAATAATTACTTTCATCTCTGGATGTGGAGGAGACGCTACATCACCTACGGGCGTTATGTCACTTAGTATGACTGATGCTCCACCAAAGCTAGGAGAGGATGTAACAGAGGTCAATATAGCTGTTATTGGCATCTCATATCACCATGATGGAGACTGGACAGATGCTGCTGATTTTGAGCCTCAGACATTTAATCTACTTGATCTTCAAAATGGAAAATCACTTCATCTAGGTGACATTGTCCTCCCCGCTGGGCACTATACAGAGATCAGATTTAAGTTGGCTGCTCCAGAAAAAGAAGCTGACGTAACAAGTAATCCTGACTGCAATATTACATTTGCAGATGGTTCCTCTGTCCCACTATTTGTGCCAAGTGGAGGACAAAGTGGATACAAAGGTAAAGGTGATTTCAACATAACCGCAGATGCAAAAATAGCCATAACAGCAGACTTTGATGTACAAAAGTCTGTCACTGTTACAGGAAACAATAAGTATTTGTTAAAGCCTGTTATTAGATTAGTTGTTACTGAGCTTTCCGGAGAGATAAACGGAACTATACTTGATGTAGCAGAGTACAATGTCTCAGATACTTTAGTCGTCTACTCTTATGATGATGGCACATATGAGGCTGGAGAAGAGGATGAAGTGGATGGTATCCGCTTTCCAAATGCTATCAGTAGCAGTGATGTAAATATGACTGATGGCTCATTTACTCTAGCCTTCTTGGGAGAAGGAAACTATACAGTTGTAACTGTTCAGTATATTGGTACGGACTTTATCACTGCTGTAGACATAGAAGAGAGTATTGAAATATCTAAAGGAACTGCAACTTCTGTTGATATTAACACTTCAGATTAATATGAGCTACTAGCCCTAATCAAGACGAAGAGAAGATAGCTTTCTTCTCTTCCCACTCTTCTATATAACCCGAAATATGCAATAGAAATCACAAAACTTGCATAAGTCATTGCATCGTGGGCATTTACAAATAATAATCGATTAACCTAAGGGTTAAACTCAAATTCTTTTCAAACACCGACAGTACAAGCACTTTACACTATTTTTATAATTCTATTGCATATTTCGGGATTAACCTTTTATTTTACATGAATTATATTTTTTTTCCTATATTTGTAATAAAATTTAGCTAAAATGACAAAACTATTTACTCTATATGAGGCAAGGATAAGTTATGGAACTATTTGGAACAGATGGCGTACGAGGAAAAGCTGGTATAAAGATAAGTGCCATGGAAGTTATGCGTTTAGCTATGGCTACAGGGATATATTTCCGTCCATTTTCAAAAACAAACAAGATACTAGTAGGAAAAGACACTAGACGAAGTGGCTATATGATAGAAAACGCCATAGTCTCAGGGCTTACTGCTGTAGGGTACAATGTTATACAGATTGGTCCTATGCCTACACCAGCCATTGCTTTTTTGACAGAAAGTATGAGATGTGATGGTGGTATCATGATATCTGCTAGCCATAATCCATATTTTGACAATGGAGTGAAGTTCTTTAATGAGAGAGGAAATAAACTCAACAGAGAAGTAGAAAAGCAGATAGAGTCTATCTACAATGACTTGGAAGCTATCGAAGAAGCACAAGCTATAGATAAAGCCATAGGCAAATCAAAAAGAATTGATGATGTCATAGGTCGATATATAGTTCATATCAAAAACTCATTCCCAAAGTCACTGACCCTTGCAGGTAAAAGAGTGGTCATTGATTGTGCCAATGGTGCTGGGTATATCATCGCCCCTACAGTACTAGAAGAGCTAGGTGCGGATGTAGTAGTATTGGGAAATCAACCAAATGGATTCAATATCAATGAAGGCTGTGGAGCTATGCATCCAGAACTTTTGGCAAACGCTGTACGAGATTATCGTGCTGATGTGGGTATCGCACTTGATGGTGATGCTGATAGACTTGTCATGGTCGATGAGCATGGCGAGCTAATCGATGGTGACAAACTAATGGGCGTGTTGGCTGTACATATGAAAAACCAAGGCACACTCAAAGGTGCTGGTATGGTAGCAACTGTCATGAGCAATAAAGGGCTAGGTGAATATCTAAACTCACACAACCTAGAGTTACACCGTTCTGCTGTAGGTGATAAAAATGTCGTAGAGATGATGCAAGAAAAAGGTATAAACTTTGGTGGTGAGCAGAGTGGACATATTATATTCTCAGACTATGCCAAGACTGGTGATGGGATATCAAGTGCCCTTCAGGCATTGGCATATCTCATAGAGACAGGAGTGAAAGCTAGTGAAGCCTTTAATCCATACAAATCATATCCACAACTTCTAGTAAATCTCCCTATCAAAAATAAACTACCTCTAGATACTATAGATGGAATAGAGAGCCTAAAAGAAGAGGTAGAGAGCAAAGGGATGCGTCATCTATTCCGATACTCTGGTACTGAAAATCTCATTCGTATACTTCTAGAGGGCAAAGATGCTACAAAGCTGGAGAAGATGATGGAAAAGTGTAAAAACTTTTTTGAAAAAGAGCTAGTATAGTGAGACTACTTTCTATATTTTTATTAGCAGCGATTGGAACATTTATTATAGACCAAGGAATCAAAGATATATTTGTTGATGGTTACGATTGGCAAAGTGAATGTATATCTTTAGAGTTGCACTACAATAGAGGTGTAGCATTTAGTATGTTTGCATTTTTAGGACCTTATCTCAAATGGATTCAAGCAGTACTCATCATAGGTATCATCATATACCTCTTTGCCTCAGGCATCATCAAGCAGTATGCTCTAGCTCTTGGACTTCTTATAGGTGGAGCTATTGGTAATCTTTATGATAGATTTGTACATGAAGGGGTAGTAGATTATATTTACTGGCACTGTTGGTTTGACTATCCTGTATTTAACTATGCTGATATTATGGTCATCATTGCAGTAGGATGGATAGCAATAGATACTATACTGGAGCAAAAACGAGAAAACAATAATTGATAAGAATACTACTGGTTATACTACTATCTACTATCTACATGCCTGCTCTTATATATACAATAAATATCACCCCAGACAAAAAGATAAAGAGATACCAGTCTATTAAAATATTGGATCAGAAAGAGATTGTCATCAAGGAGATATCAGGAGTCTCCTTCAAAGAGACTTCTGATTTGGCTTATGATGCTAAAAAGCAACGACTATATATGGTGGGAGATAGGGGTTCACTCTTCACCTTTGAAGCAATTTTTGGAGAAAAGATAGATAAACTTGAGCCATTAGCAGGTGTTCCTATTACCAAAGAGAATGGCAAGCCTTTTAAAAAATGGAGAAGAGATACAGAGGGTTTGACACTTGATAAGAGAGGAGACCTTCTCATCTCATTTGAGGGCAAGCCAAAGATAGGATCTTTTGGCACAAATGGACAGAGGATTAAAAGACACAGTCTCCCAAAAAGCATTAGAGATAAGAATCGATACAAGCATGCAAATAAATCTCTAGAATCCATAGTATTCCACCCCAAATATGGAATTCTAACAGCTACAGAGCTACCACTAAAAAAGAAAAAATACCAAACCATCTATGCTTTGAATGGAAAAGAGTGGAACTTTAAGGCTGAATCAGAGAAAAAAAGCTCTGTTACTGCTATGGAAGTCATGGATGATGGGCATATACTAGTCCTAGAGAGAGCCTATACCCAGCCACTCAAACCACTTACCATTACTCTAAAGAAGGTATACCTTGATCGTATAAAAAATGGACTTTGCCATACTGAGATTATCGTAAAGATGACTAACAATAAAGGATGGTCACTTGACAACTTTGAAGGTCTAGCCAAAGTAGCACCACATAGATATATAATAATCAGTGATGACAATGGAAATTTCTACCAAAGAACACTATTGATATATTTTGAGATTATAGAAAAAAACTAAATCAACTTCTGTTTAACTCTTTTGTGCTAAAATCCTACTCTTTTAATTTGTGGGGAATTAGCTCAGCTGGGAGAGCGCTTCGCTGGCAGCGAAGAGGTCATCGGTTCGATCCCGTTATTCTCCACCATTCACACCTCCCCAAGATATGAATATTTCTACTTATAAGTTTTATTTTTACACTTAAGATTTATCTTGTATAATCACATTCAAATATTATTTTTATAGGGGGCATTATGTTTTTGTCTATACGAAGTAGAATGCTACTTTATATTGCAATACCTATTATTCTTATTTATCTTTTTTATACATCTCATAATCTATTTCATCTTAAATCTTTGATTACAAACAATACAAAAGATCAAATGTCAAAATTGTCTTTAGCTTACGCTGACAAATTTGATGGTCACTTGAGAGAAGTAGCCATGGTAGCTGAGACAACCGCTAAATTTGTAGAACATTATCCAAAACTAACAAAAGATCAAATCTATACTATTTTAAAAAACAATGTTTTACAAAACCGCCTCATATATGGTGGGGTTATCTCTTTTGAACCCTTTGCATATGATGCGAAACAGTCACTTTTCTGTCCATATGTATATCGTGGTAAAGATGGAATAAATAAAGAATCTTTAAAATGGATGGATCTAGCCAGTGTAGGGTTTGATTATACAGAACCTCGTTGGGAATGGTGGCATACACCAAAAAATACATCTACCCCTATCTGGACAGAGCCATACTTTGATGATGGTGCTGGTGATATTTTGATGGCAACTTATGCTACAGCTTTTAAAAACAATGATAAAT
>DAOUPF010000054.1 GCA_030626265.1 Sulfurovum sp. | reverse complement strand
CTCCTTCTCTTTTTACTAGCTCTGCTTGAGTACGTAGAGAGTCTATAGTAGTTTTAATCTCTGCTATCTCATTGAAAACACTCTTTTCACTATCAAACTGATTTTGGAGTGAAACTCTCTTCTCTTCTAAATCAGCTATCTCTTTGGCTATCTCCTCTAGTCTAGAGCTATTTTTATTGCCCTCTTCCATCTTGAGTGCCTCTTTTTCTACTTGGAGTGTAGTTAGCTCTCTCTTGGCTCTAGATAGATCTGTAGGCTCACTCTCTATCTGCATCTTTAGCTCTGCCGCTGCTTCATCTATGAGGTCTATCGCCTTGTCTGGTAAAAACCTATCTGTGATATATCTATCACTAAGCTTTGCAGCTGATACAAGTGCAGCGTCAGTGATAGTGACATTGTGATGAGACTCTAGCTTGTCTTTGATACCTCTAAGTATCTGCAAGGCTTCATTGATACTAGGCTCATCTACTTTTACTGGTTGAAAACGACGCTGAAGTGCTGTATCTTTCTCAAAGTACTTTCTGTACTCCTTTAGTGTAGTTGCTCCTATAGTATGTAGCTCTCCTCGTGCTAGGGCTGGTTTTAGTATATTGGCAGCATCCATACTGCCCTCACTAGCCCCAGCCCCTACAATCGTATGTATCTCATCTATGAAGAGTATAACATTAGCTGACTCTTTGACCTCGTCTATGACAGCTTTTAGTCTATCCTCAAACTCACCTCTATATTTAGCCCCTGCAATTAGCCTACTCATATCTAGTGAAATGACACGCATATTTTGTAGGCTTAGTGGTACTTCTTTGTTCACTATTCTCTGTGCCAGCCCTTCTACGATAGCAGTCTTTCCAGTTCCTGGTTCGCCTATGAGGATAGGGTTGTTTTTGGTTTTCCTGATAAGAATTTGCATCATTCTCTGAACCTCCTCATCTCTACCAATAACAGGGTCCAGCTCACCGTCAAGTGCTTTTTTATTTAAATCTATACCATACTTTTCTAGTGCTTCTAGTGTCTCATCTCCACTTTGTGAATCTATTGTTTTACCTCCACGTATAGATTCAAGAGTTTTTTTATATTCATTCATATCAAGATACTTAACTAGTGTACTTTTTATAAACTCCTCACCTACATTTGCCAGCAACCAAGCGTCTACTGCCAAATACTGATCACCATTTGCAGTCATTACACCCTCTGCACTCTGCAAAGTTCGTACTAGCTCTCTAGATAGCTTGATACTCTCTTTTGTGACTGATGAGACTGCTGGCAATCTATTGACTATACTTTTTGCCTCTAACTCTATAGATACTTTATCTGCATTCATTTTATTTAATACTTGATGCAAGATTGAGCCACTATTGGTCAGAAGCGCCCAGATTAGGTGTATAGGTTGTACCTCTTGGTTCTTGTTGTGAAGAGCTAGGGAAAGCCCAGACTCTATAGTGCTTTGCATTTGATTAGTTAATTTCTCTAGTATATTCATGGTTAATCTCCTTATGCTACATTTTCTATTAATAGTATCATATTTAAGTCATTAATTATGCAATCTAGGTTGCAATATATGTCTCTAAGTGATATTTCTATAAAATAAGCTTTTAAAGGAAAAAATCAAATGCTTAAAAAAAACAGTAATATTATAATGGCAGGATTTGCCATAACACTAATCACTGGTATATTTATCAGCTCTCCAAATCTATACGCAAAAGAGACTCTCCAGCAAACACAGGCAAGCAAACTAGACTCATATATAAAATTCACTCAAATTCTAAATCTCATAGAGACTCAATATGTAGATGAAGTCAATACAAGTGGACTTGTAAACAAAGCACTAAAGGGTCTCATGACTAACCTTGATGCACATTCAGCATACATGGATGCCAAGAGCTTCAGCGACCTTGATGTACAGACCAAGGGTGAGTTTGGTGGATTAGGGATTGTCGTTGGTATGCGTAATGGTGCACTTACGGTCATCGCACCCATATCTGATACCCCAGCAGACAAGGCAGGAGTAAAAGCAGGAGATATAATCCTCAAAATCGACAAACAAGCAACCATAGGTATGACGATAGATGAAGCCGTCAAACTCATGCGTGGTAAACCAAAAACACCAATCCAGCTAACACTCATACGTAAAGGTGAAGCCAAGCCCATACTTGCAAAAATCATACGTGACATCATCAAGATAGAGTCAGTCAGGACAAAAACTATAGAGAGCGATATCCTGTATATTCATGTCAGCTCTTTTGATGCAAAAGTAACAAAAGAGGTAAAAAAATCCCTAATAGCACATCCAAAAGCCAAAGGGTTAATATTAGACCTAAGAAACAATCCTGGTGGATTGCTCAATCAAGCTGTCGGACTGTTGGATTTATTTGTTGATGATGGTGTACTTGTGAGTCAAAAAGGACGAAACAAAAGAGATAATTCAGTATTTAAGGCCAATAAGAAAAATACTGTAAATGCCTCTATCCCTATGGTTGTTCTAGTAAATGGTGGTAGTGCTAGTGCTAGTGAGATAGTCAGTGGAACTCTACAAGATATTGGACGAGCCATTATAGTAGGTAAAAAAACATTTGGCAAAGGCAGTGTTCAGGTAGTCATACCTATAGGACCTGAAGAGGGAGTCAAACTCACCATTGCTAGGTATTACCTACCAAGTGGAAGAACTATCCAAAACAAAGGTGTCACACCTGATATCATAGTACAGCCTGACACAGTCAAACAAGAGGACAACACTACAGTCTCAATCAAAGAGAAAGACCTCAAAAAACACCTAGAGGTTGAGCTAGATAAGATAGATAATGGTACAGTAAAAGATAACAACCTTACCAAAGAAAAAGAGGATAAAACTATCATCACACAAGAGAGACTATACAAAGATGCTCAGCTCAAATCTGCTACTGACATAATCAAAGTACTCATAATCACAAGTAAACAAAAGGAAGTAAAATGACCAAAACCACCCTACTCTACGAAGGCAAAGCCAAAAAGATATGGGAGACAAGCAACCCTGATCTACTCATATCTGAGTTCAAAGATAGCCTAACAGCATTTAATGGTGAAAAGAAATCTAGTGAAGAGGGAAAAGGAGAGCTGAACAATAAGATATCTACCGAGCTTTTTAACTATCTAGAAGACAAAGGTATAGCCACACACTTTGTAGAGATGTTAGATGATAACAATATGCTACACAAGAGAGCAGAGGTTATATACATAGAGGTCATCGTGCGAAACATAGCTACTGGTAGCCTAAGTCGTACACTTGGCATCGCTGACAAGACTGTATTGCCATTTACTCTAGTAGAGTTTGATTACAAAGATGATGATTTGGGTGATCCTAAGCTCAATGACCAGCACTGCTTGATACTAGAGCTTGTCAAGGATCAATCTGAGCTTGAGTATCTACGATACATGGCTAGAAAAATCAATAATATCCTCAGTGACTTTTATGCAGAGCTAGATATCAAAGTTGTAGACTTCAAACTAGAGTTTGGTTATGACAAACATGGCAATATCATACTCATAGATGAGCTTAGTCCTGATAATTTCAGACTGTGGGATATGAAGACTAATGAGAAGCTAGATAAAGATAGATTTAGAGAGGGTTTAGGCGGACTTACAGAAGCATATAGACTAGTCCTAGACAGAATACAAAACAGATAAGGAAAACCATGAAAGCAATAGTAAATATATATCTCAAAGAGGGTGTTTTAGACACACAAGGTAAAGCAACTCACCATGCACTAGACTCACTAGGGTTTGACTCTGTATCTGATGTTCGTATAGGAAAACAGATAATCTTGGAGGTTGATACTAAAGATAAGGCTGAGGCAGAAGAGCAGATCAAAGATATGGCTGAGACACTACTAGCAAACACAGTTATAGAAGACTATACTATAGAGATAGTCTAATGAAAAAGTTAACTGTATCTATCCTCCAGTTCCCTGGTACAAACTGTGAATACGATACTGTGTATGCCTTTGAACGCCTTGGATATGAGACTAAAGTCCTATGGCACAAAGAGGAGAGCTTAGCAGAGGGTACAGACTTAGTGGTCATTCCTGGTGGTTTTAGCTATGGTGATTATCTGCGTTCTGGCTCTATAGCTAGATTTTCCCCTATCATCAAAGCTGTACAAGCGTATGCAGATGCAGGTGGCATAGTACTGGGTATCTGTAACGGCTTTCAGATACTTACAGAGATGGGTCTACTCCCAGGTGCTCTCAAACGTAACAACAACCTACACTTCATATCAAAACATCAGATGGTAAAAATCATAAACAACGACAATGCTTTTCTAAACCAATGCAAAGTTGGTGAAGTACTAGATATCCCAGTAGCTCATGCAGATGGCAACTACTACATAGATGATGCAGGATTCAAGGAACTAGAAGAAAACAACCAGATACTATTACGATACTGTGACAATGAAGGTAACCCAACTATCCTAAATGGTTCAGTAGAGCAGATAGCTGGCATACGAAATAAAAAGGGCAATATATTTGGTCTAATGCCTCATCCAGAGAGAGCTATGGAGTTTGTACTTGGTTCTGAAGATGGTGTTCGTATGCTCAAAGGTTTTGAAAACACATGAAAATGAAAAGTATATAGAAAATATGCATAGACAGAGAGTACTCTGTCTCATACTGCTGATCTCTCTTTTGGTCAGCTCACTAAATGCTGCTATAAGCTACAAATACAGCTATATCCCAAAGCAAGTCTATGCTACACAAGTCTTCTCTGTTACGGTCTTTTCAGATATTGATGACAGTGAGAATCAACCTGAATTTACTTTTGATACCCAAAGTCCTATCCAACCCACAAACATCGTACCTATAAAAGATACAAATGGCGGCAAAACTTTCTATACTTTCTTCTTCAAAGCAAAAAACAGTGATTTAAAGGTTCCTGAACTTACTATCACAGATAAAGAGCAGAGTATCATACTGGAGGGAAAATACATTCCTGTAAAAACACTTGATACTACTGGTCATGATGAGTTTTGTGGACTTATCGCAACCAACTGTGAGATATCAGCATCTCAAGTCTCTACTTTTGATGATAAAAACAATCTAATATCCTTGACAATAAAAGCAACTGAAGCAAATCCAAAAGAGATAAAAACTCCAGGAAGTATAGAGTCTGGGATAGAGAAGCTCACCCATAAAGGCTCAAAGGTAGTAATAGAATACTATTTTGTAATACCCGCATCAAAGAAGAGCATTACAATCAGTTACTACAACACCCTACAGCATAAGTTTATCAGCAAAACTATATCTACAGACTTTAGAAACAAACCTGTCGCTGCACAAGAGAATCTAAACCCCATAGATAGTAGCTTTGACAAGCTCAAAAAATATGGGCTAATATTTTTAATGATATTTTTTCTAATCATGTTTATTATCAAGAAAGATTTCTTTTGGCTTCCACTTTTAGCAGTAGGAGCTATTGCCCTTTTTACTCTCTTTACACCTCATGAGAAGATATGCATCCAAGAGGGTGCGATACTATACATACTACCCACAAGTACCAGTACCACCGGTGGGCAGATAGAAGAGAAACTTGAGACAGATGTACTAAACAGGAGAGGCAACTACTACAAAATAGAATATCATGGAGGAATTATAGGATGGATAAAAGATGAAGATATTTGCAACGATTAGATTTTACTGGGGATCATTTATTATCTCATTTATATCAGCAGCTATTATAATCCCTCTACTATTTGTAATACCCAAATACAAGGGTCGTATCATTCATTATCTAAACCGCTTAATGATAATACTAATAGGAGGCAAGGTCATAAAAGAGGGGATCAGAGATCCTGATGCTGATATGGTCTTGATGAATCATCAAGGTATCATTGATATAGTCTCTATGGAGTGTATAGAACATACCCATATGAGATGGGTAGCCAAAAAAGAGCTATTTGATACCCCTTGGTTTGGGAATATCCTCAAAAGAGGTGATATGATATCTATAGATAGACAAAGCCGAGCTGGTCTACTACGACTCCTAAAAGATGCAAAAGAGACTGTAGAGACTAAAGGTAGAGCTATTGCTATATTTCCAGAAGGTACTAGAACAGACAAGCAAAAGCTATTATCATTCAAAGCTGGAGCTTCTATGATAGCAAAAAAGCTAAAACTCAGAGTCCAACCAGTAGCAATCACAGGTAGTAAACTACTACTAAATGAACACAACAAAACCGCTCATAACTCTACAGTCAAGATTATCTACCTACCAGCCTTTGATGTCGATACAGCAGGAGAGGATTGGTATAAAAAAGTAGCAGACGATATACAAGAAGCTATAGATATAGAAAAAGAAAAATATGGACGAGAGAGATGAAATAGAAACTATTATTTTCCATTAGCCCGAATTAAGCCTTATTTTTTGATATAATTAAAGAAAGGGTTTATAATGAAACAGTTACTTTCTATACTCTTACTTACCTTGTCGTTACACTCTAGCGAAGCCCAAAGCATCATCAAAAAAGTTGAAAAAAACCTGCGTGGTGACTATATGTATGCTACCATGAAGATGATAGTAACTAGTAATCGTGGTCAACGTACAGTTAAGATTGAATCTTGGTCTAAAGGTGATAATAAAAGTTTTATCAAAATACTCTATCCAAAAAAAGACAAAGGTATTACTTTTTTAAAGATAGATAACCAGATGTGGCAGTACATCCCAAAAATAGAACGCACAATTAAAATCCCAGCATCAATGATGCTCCAAAGTTGGATGGGAAGTGACTTTACCAATGACGACATGGTTAAAGAAAGCTCATTGGATGATGACTATAGAGCAAAACTTCTATCAAAAAAAGGCAACTCTGCTACACTGGAATTAATCCCTAAGGATAATGCTGCTGTAGTTTGGGGGAAGATCATTATTGATATTGATCTCAAAAACCATGTTCCAGTAAAAGAGATATTTTATGACGATATGATGAAAAAAGTTAGACAAATGACTTTCTCTAAAGTAGAACAACATGGATCACATAGAATACCAATGATTATGGAGTTAAAACCACTTGATGCAAAAAAGAGAGGAAACAGTACGAAAATCATCTTTGAGAAGATAAACTATGATAAAAAAATAGACTCTTCTTATTTTACAAAAAATGCATTGAGACGTTACTCAATATAATATTATGCTCTTTTCACTTGCCTTTAAAAACATTATCAGGTCAAAAGGTAGAAGTATTACAACTCTACTTTTGAGTACATTAACCACCATACTTTTTATTATATATGTTGCTTTTATGGATGGATCACATCATCAGTTCATCAAAAGTTCTGTGGAAATCTATACAGGGTATGCACATATAAATATTAAAGAATATAGAGATGACAGTGGTTATGAAAACCTTATAGAAGATGCTGACCTCATCAACAAGATACTGGAAAAAGATCCTTCTGTCTCCCACTATGCACCAAGATTTGAAACCTATGTACTTCTCTCAGGTGATGAAAAAGCAGTAGGTTCTTTGCTTGCAGGCATCATACCCTCACGTGAAACAGCGCTGAGTAAGCTGAAAGACTCACTCATCAAAGGTGAGTATCTCAGTGATAGCGACACCAATGCCATCTATCTGGGGTCTGACCTTGCCAAACGTCTTAAAGTAGATGTAGGCAGCGAGATAGCAATGGTCGGCTCTTCCATCGACTACTCTATTGCTGCTGATCTTTTCACTGTTAAAGGGATCTTCAAAACAGGTCTTTTCGAATTTGATTCACAATCGGCTTTTGTCAATAAATCCTACCTCGATACGGTCATGCTGAGTGACAATAT
>DAOUPF010000385.1 GCA_030626265.1 Sulfurovum sp. | reverse complement strand
TAGGTGGTAGATGGGTCAGAGCAGGTGGCTATGTCTATCCACTAGATAGTGATGGTGAAAAGGGTAGCTGGATAGCTCAGATAATAACAGGTAAGAGCCAAGCAGATACAGATATATTGCCTGAGGGGAAATATCTCGTAGAGTTAAAATATAAAAATTTTCAAAAAGATATAATATTTGAGATAAAAGCGGGAGAGACCACTAAACTACATGCAGTTTTTGGACAATTCATCATATCTGCTAAATGTACTGATACTAATGCAAAAGTAAACTATGAAGTGTATGCAAGTAATGGTAGATTGGTCTATGAGAAGAGAGCTAAATGTTCAGAGACCATCAGCCTAACACTAGATAGTGGAGACTATGCAGTGGAAGCAAAAGTAGGAAGTATGACTAAAGAGATGAAGTTTAATGTAGGTGGTGATAGTAATAGCTTAAATATAAATATGATGGGCTCTAGCAAAGAAGAACTCATCAAAGAAGAACTCATCAAAGCAGATAAACAAGCAAATATCCAGATATCCAATCCTAAAAATCCTCTAGAGGAGTTAGGAAAAGTAGTAGATGCTATCAATCAAACAGGTGTAGAGCTAAATAAAAAAGATACCGCTGATATAAAGCAAGCAGGAGCACTCCTAGAAGCACTAGGTGGTATGATGGGTGGTAAGCAGACTGCAGAACAAAAAGAGGCAAAAAAGCAAGCCAAAGCCAAACAGCAATCAGACAATGACAAAGCAGATAAAGAGTTTGAAGAGATGAGCAAAGAGCTTGATATTTTTAGCAAATAAAAGGAGATAAAAATGACAAAAATAATAAAAGTTTCAGTACTAGTGTTCTTGGGTTTAGGATTGAGCGTAGTTCAGGCAAGTCAAATGAAAAAATATGGTGTAAAGAGTGCCAAAATAGAGTATCAAGTCAAAGGCTCAGGGGATGTTATGGGTATGATAGAGATAAAATCTATCAGTAAAAAAAGATTGATATTTGATGACTATGGTATCAAAAACCTTGAAGAGAAGAGTGAAGTCAAAAAAGAGACAGCAGGGGGCAACACAAAAGTACGAAAAACCCACACAATGTCATATATGAACAATGCTATCATCTATGAAGTTGATTTCAAAAAAAAGATTATCAATAGAATGAAAAACCAAGGTGTTGCTATGGCTGCACTGTTTGGCGATGGAGACAGCCTCAAAGAGTCTAGTGAAGCTGTGATGAAAAAGATGGGTGGCAAGAAGCTAGGTGAAGCTAAAGTGCTTGGATATACTTGTGTCGTATGGGATCTCATGGGTATAAAGCAGTGTATCTACAAAGGTATACCTCTGAAAGTAGAGTCAGATATCATGGGTATGAAGTCTGTGGAGATAGCAACCAAAGTGGAGTTTGATATCACACTCACAAAGGATGATTTTAGACTTCCTGACTATCCAGTGTATGATTTTGATACGGATAGAATGATGGAGGGCAAGAAGCCAAAAGAGTTAGACAAAAGTAAACTTGCAGCTATGGATGCCAGAGACAACAATACAGCAGGCAAAAAATCAGATGAAGCAGCAGAGGCTATGAAAGGTATGGCAGCAAGTATGGCAGCACTAGCCGAGTCAGGAGTAGACCTAAATGGTGACTTAACACCAGAGCAAGAACAAATCATACAACAAGCTATGATGAAAGCTATGGGTGGTAAGGATAAAATGCTAGCTAAGATGAAAAAAGAGATGCTTAAAGAGTCAGAAGGACTAGATTTTGCATATGATTGTTTTGGGAGTGCCAATACACTAAAAGAGGTAAACAGATGTGTAGATAAAGGCAATAAAATGTTCAATGATGATGAGGAGCATTTTGAGAGCTGGACAAAAGCAGATAAAAATGAGTTGATG
>DAOUPF010000020.1 GCA_030626265.1 Sulfurovum sp. | reverse complement strand
CTTATACGTGAGTTTGGATATTTTGATGATGATCTGAATATTTTGAAACTGTTGGAATTTGCATCCAACTTTTCTGATATACCTACATTTATAGAAGAGTTTGAAACTTCTAGTATCTCGGTAGCTTCCAACACAGTACATGGTGCAAAGATCATGACTATACATGGGTCTAAAGGTTTAGAGTTTGAGTATGTCATACTCTTAGATAAACTCACACGTCCTAATAGTGATAAAGCAGCACTAATTTACCACTACAATGATAATTTGTATATAGATAAAATACTTTATCGTACTAAAGGTAGAGAAAACTTTGATGATGAGTATGCATCTATCATGGAGGGAAGAACAATCTCAGCTAGTAAAGACAGAAAAAATGTCCTCTATGTAGCACTTACTCGTGCAGTAGAAGGGTTGATAGTCATCAAGAAGCCCAAAGGCTCTATATTTGATGAGATTGGTATGGAGGTGATGAGCATAGGAGGGCTTCGACAGGCTCAGCAAACAGATAGAACTTTGGTTCCTGATCTTACCGAAGGAGTTGAGGGTAATGTTATAATCTCCAACTATGGTACACAAGAGATATCCAAAAAAGATGATGATAGCCAAAAAGACTATGAGGCTATACTGTTTGGTACTGCATTGCATTATGCTCTGGAGATGTTGGGTAGCTTTGATGAGGAGAGTTTGGACTCAGCTATGATTTCTTTACAAAACAAGTATGGTCAACAGTTGGGCAATGCGAGCATCCAACAGATAAAACAGCGTATCCAAAACTTGATAAACGATATCTCTTTCCAGAAATTACTAGTAGGTGCTAGAGTCAGCAAAGAGCAGTCTCTTAGCTTTGATGGAGAGCTCAAACAGATAGATTTATTGTTAGAGTATGATGAATGTTGTCTAGTGATAGACTATAAGAGCTCCAAGAAGTATGCCATTAAACACCAAAACCAAGTCAGATACTATAAAAAAGCTATAGAAAGAATAATGGGAAAGAGGGCAGAGGGAATGATAGTTTATATATTAGAAGATGGAATTGAAGCAATCAACTTAATATAAACTTAATTTAAATAAATCTTAAGATTAACTGGATACAATCCGTCCACAAAAGTGCTAGACACTTATTTAAATCAAGGAATTATCATGAAATTGACATCTGTCATTAAATCTCATGAAGTAGAGAGAGACTGGGTTTTGGTCGATGCAAAAGGTAAAACTTTTGGTCGTATCTTAACTGATGTTGCTGTACTTCTAAGAGGTAAACATAAGCCATACTTCACTCCAAATGTAGATTGTGGAGACTTCGTAGTAATCATCAATGCAAAAGATGCAAAGTTTTCTGGAGCTAAACTAGAAGACAAAGAGTACTTTAGACATAGTGGATACTTCGGTAGTACAAAAAGCACAAAGCTTAGTGATATGTTAGAGAATCACACAGAAAAGCTTTATAGACAAGCAGTTAGAGGTATGCTTCCAAAGACAAATCTTGGAAAAGTAATGCTCAAGAAACTAAAAGTATATGCTGGTGAAGACCACCCACATACTGCACAATTTAACAAAGGGGCTAAATAATGGCAACTGTATATGCAACTGGTAAAAGAAAAGCGGCAATTGCTAAAGTTTGGTTGACTCCAGGAAATGGTGAGATGCTAATCAATGGTCAAACTCTAGATGAGTGGCTAGGCGGACATGAGACACTCAAGATGAAAGTAAGACTTCCACTAGAAGCTACTAAGCAACTAGAAGCTCTCAATGTTAAAGCAACTACACTTGGTGGTGGTTATTCTGCTCAAGCAGATGCTGTTAAACATGGAATATCTAAAGCGTTGGTTGAGTATGAGCCAGCATTTAGAGCTATCCTCAAGCCTATGGGTCTCATGAC
Organism: Sulfurovum sp.; assembly: GCA_030626265.1. GTDB lineage: Bacteria > Campylobacterota > Campylobacteria > Campylobacterales > Sulfurovaceae > JAAXPZ01. The sequence continues at coordinate 8,449 of DAOUPF010000020.1, read as the reverse complement.
TCGTGACTCTAGAGTCGTCGAGCGTAAGAAGCCAGGTAGAAGAAAAGCGAGAAGATCTCCACAGTTCTCAAAGAGATAATATATGGTGGGGAGTCAGGTCTCCACTATTTTACTTTTGTAAAACAGTTGACACAAGACCCCGCATCAAATATGCAAGAGATTTCCTCTTGCAAAACTACTTATATTTATAAAACTTACAACTCTTTTTTAGCTTCAACTAACGCAGCGATAACGTCATCAATATTATCTTTTGGAATATGTACTTTCCAATCAGGATCTGTACTTGTACTATTTAGAGATATAGCTATACTCACTACACTATCACTATTTGGACCATAAGGTTCTACTAGAGTACCTACAGTTATCTTACCATTTTTTGCACTACCAAGTGCAAGTTCTTTTATTAATTTCATGTTATATTCCTTTATATTAAAATTTATACTTCTATATTATACTAAATAATTGTTTACCATTACTTGGCTGTTTTTGTAATATCTGTTAGCACATCATAAGCATGATTTATTGCCATTGCAATTGATCCACCATTATTGTATATAATATCACCAGCTAAATATAGCCCTTTGACACTCGTCTCATACTGTTTGTTAAATATAGGCTGTTTGTTTTCATCTATATCAATATCAGATTTTTGTAAAAAGTCTACAGGAGTAGTACCTCCTAGTGCATATATGACTCTGTCATAAATAGTAGAAAATCCATTACTATAGTTGACTTTTACTTTACCCTCTTTGTTCTCTATAGAGTCAATATCTATACCATATCTAACTCTGAGTCTTTCTCTTTGGTCATATTCTTTTATCATCTCTTGGTTTATATCATTTATTTTGGAAAATTCTGTTCGTCTGTATGAGAGTGTGACATTATTGATAGTAGATAGTTGACAAGCGTACTCTACGGCAGAGTCTCCACCACCTACTACTAGTATCTTCTCATGACCTCTGGATTCATATGGGTTGAAGTTCGCTACCTCTTTTAGAGTGCGTAGAATTTTATAAGATGGTTTATTTGGTTTCCCCATTCTACCTATAGCAACAATCACATTTTTAGCATGAAAGTTACCATTGCTTGTGACTACTGTAAATATACCATTTTCTTTTATGACTCTATCTACTTCTGTATTGAACTGTGTATCGATACCATCACTATCCAAAAGAGTCTCAAAATAATCCAAAGTACTCTCTTTTGTTCCATCAAAAAACTCCACATTTCCTACCAAGTTAACTGTTTGACCTTTCCAGTTTTTGTCAACTCTTTTTGAGTCTTTGTAGTATTGTCTGATTGTTTGAGAGTGATTCTCTCCTTTCTCAATAAATAGCATACTATTAATTTTAAATAAAGATGCTTCAACAGCTGATGCTATCCCACCAGGACCACCGCCAACGATTATCAAATCATAATTTTTAGACATTGTTTATCTCCTATAAAATTATATTAGTTTATTGTATTGTTTGGGTTAAAATATGAGAGAAATAGTGAAGCCTATATGTAAGATTGGAGAGGGAAGAGGCTATAGAGCCTCTGTGTTCTCTTCATTTGTACGGATACGGACTGTGTGGGATATATCACTTACAAATATCTTGCCATCTCCGATCTTGCCTGTGTAAGCAGCTTTTTTGATAGCATCTACTGCTAAGCTAGCATACTCATCTGTACTCACTACTATCTCTATCTTTACTTTTGGGATGAACTCTACTATATATTCTGCACCTCTATATAGCTCTGAGTGCCCTTGTTGTCTACCATATCCTTTGACTTCTGATACAGTCATACCTTCTATATTTGCCTCTACTAGAGCATCTTTGACATCTTCTAGTTTAAATGGTTTGATAATCGCTTCTATTTTTTTCATTTTTATCCTTTTTTGTAGGGTAGGCATGTTTGCCCACCTATTGTATTTTGGTGGGCAGGTATGCCTACTCTACGGAACTATTTATAGGTTCATAGCCTTTTCGCCGTGTACTCTCTCATCAAGTCCTATCTGTTCTGTCTCTGCATCTACTCTACCGCCACCAGTGAGCATACTTGCTATGTAGAATACAATGGCAGTGACAACACCACTATATACAATAGTCAAGACAATAGCTTTTATCTGTGATATGAGCTGTGCACCCATGTCATAGTCATCTGCCATGAGGTAAGGAGCTATAAATATAGCTGTAGCAATCGAGCCCCAGATACCAACTAGTCCATGTATCCAAAAAGCATCCAAGCTATCATCTACCTTGAAGATCTTTTTGAGCTTGGATACACCGATAAATCCGATAACACCACCCACTAGACCTATGATGATAGCATCAGATACACCAGCAGAACCAGATGCAGGAGTGATAGCAACCAATCCAGCAATCGCTCCAGATGCTCCACCTATAAGAGTAGGTGTTTTGTATACGATATACTCAGCTATCAACCAGCCAATCACACCTACAGATGCCGCTACATTGGTGATGAGAAATGCATTACCTGCTACTCCATCAGCTGCTACTTGGCTACCAGCATTGAATCCAAACCAACCAAACCATAGTAAGGCAGCTCCAAGAACAGCAAATATAGGAGAGAAAGGTTTGATAGCACTCTTGCCATAATCTTTTCTTTTGCCTAGTATCATCGCTACAACAAAGCCTGCAACACCAGCGTTGATATGTACGACAGTTCCGCCAGCAAAGTCCATCTCACCGAAGTTTAGTGTCTCACCACCACCCCATGCCCAGTGTGTGATAGGTGCATATACTACTAGTATCCAAAGTGCTGCAAATATGGTAAATGTAGAAAACTTAACTCTCTCTATCATAGAACCACTGGCAATAGCTACGGCGATTGCTGCAAATGTACCTTGGAATGCTACAAATAGAAGCTCTGGTATAGTACCTGTGAGTGATTTGTCTGTGATGCCTACGAGCATTATCTTGCCAGTACCGATGAGGTCTCCATCACCAAATGCTATAGAGTAGCCTGCTACTACCCATACCAGAGTTCCTACTGCAAAAGCTATCAGGCTCATGCCCATGGTATTGAGTACATTTTTACTTCGTGTCATACCAGCATAAAAAAGTGCCAATCCTGCTGGAGTCATAAGCATGACAAATGCTGTTGCTACCAACATCCATGCTGTATCTCCACTGCTTAGTACATCTTCTGCTGATGCGATTATAGGTAGTGCCAATAGTGCCAAAACCGTTAGAAATATATTTCTCATACAATTACCCTTTGTTTTAAATTATAGTGAAGTATATCTCAATATTATGACTCAATAGGATATTAGTTGTACAAAAAATAGGCAGTTATAATATGGCAGGGATTTCCAGAGTAATAGCGTTATCCTTGAAGTGTAAATCTATATGGATATCAGAAGCAGACTCTTTTATATTCATATCAGAGGAAGTGACTCTTTTGCTACCTTGAAGTTCTAGTATAACTATGGGATACTTTTTCTCTTCGACAACAATCATGGAGCCTATCTTTATCTTTAGGCTGACACTTAGTGAATCAGAGTCTTCAAATAGCTCAAAAATCTTTCGTAGTAGTAGTGAAAATCTATTTTGATGTATCAGTAATTCTGGTATCTCATAATCTGCTAGTAGGTACAATTTCCCGCTGTACTGTATATTGAAAAGCTCTATATTTGCCTGTAGTAGTAGATTGATATCAGTTTTACTGTATCCCTCTAATTTGACTTCATATGTAATCTTGCCTCTAGGTCTAGTATATAAGTGAATACCTATCTCATCATCATTGTTATAAAGAACATTTATTCCATAAAAGTCAAATAAGCCTAATGAGAGTTCTAGTAGAGTATTTTTGTGACCAAAACTTTTGGGAGCATAAGAGAGTGCAAAATCAAAAATCTTTCTCTCTATATGTATACCCATGAGGAGTTCTGCACTCTTGTTGAGGTATAAAACTGCACCCTCATTGGAAAACAGTATAAAGGGATTGCTATCATACTCTATGAAGAATTTAAAATCAGTCGATACTATGTTCATGAATCTTCTTTCTTAGGGTGTTTCTATTTAGTCCAAGTATGGAGGCTAGTTTGAGCTGGGATTTGAATTTCTTGAGCCCTGCACGGATGAGAGGTCGTTCAAAAATGCCCAAATATTCTCGGTAGGCATTGTTGCCATCTATTCGTGGAGATAGGTACTGAAAAAGTATATTCTCTATCTCATTGCTATTTAGATTTGCAGTTATGAGCTGTTTATATATGGATGCTTTTAGAGATTTGATATTTTCATCTAGTTCGATAGCCTTTATATCTATCTTTTTGTATGTATCCATCAACAATTCACTTTTTATAGTTGCAGAGAAGTGCTCGATGAGCAGTGGTATATCCTCAGGTCTTTGCGAGAGAGTAGGCATGTGATAGATGAAAGCAAACTTCTCTTCTATGGCTGTAGTATTTGTTGTTGAGTCTGAGATGGCAATGACTCTCTTGTTTGTGAAATTCAATGTACTGATATTGACTATAGCCTCAAAGTTGTAAATAATAATCTCATCGTGAATATCTAGAGCGATATCTAAACCATCTTTATCATTACCATCAATGAAGATAGCTTTTGGAAATATACTTTGTACTAGACTTTTCTTCCCAGTATATGGCTCTCCTACAAGTATAGAAGAGACGATGAGTGATTTGCTAAGAGCTAATCCCTTGATGATACTCTCTACTTGAGATGAGTTGCTTAAAAATTGTACAGGTTTCATAAATAGATTATAACTTACCTATTGTTAGAAGTTCCCTTTATGCTGTATTGAGTAAAAAGTAACTTCCAGTAAAAAGGATAATAGTAATAACAAAATACTTGATAGCAACAGCTGTGAAACTTACCACTTGACATCCTGTGCATGATATAACTCTACTAGCTTCGTATTTGGCATAGACTAGATATCCAACTATGAGTATCAGTGATGCTATAGTAGCAAATATACTATAGCTGTATAGTGATTGCATAGTCTCTTTACTGATATTAAATAGAGGAGTAAAGAGAAAAATACCTTCAAAAAAAAGTAGTTTAGATATTACACTTTTAAAGTACTCTCTTTTGGATATATTACTACTTGCATTAAACTCTCCATTGGATCCATTGATTGAGAGTCTATTTTCTACTCTTTTTTTACTTTTTCTATCTAGTTTGTTGGCAAATGTTCCACCAAAAGTATAGTCAAATTTTCTCTGGAGCATAAAACCAAATTCTCCATGAGCTTGCATAGAGTGCTGCTCTCCATTGCGGTCTTGGTATATGAAGTTTATATGTTCGTGTCTTGGTATCTCCTCTTCTATATGGGGTAGATATAGAGAGGTCTCTATGGATGTTGCTTTTCCTTTGACTCTGAGTATGCGTGGATTGATAAATTCATGCCATTCTCCATCGGAATCCTTGGCAACAACAAGAGATAGAGGGATTGCTACTTGAATAGCAGCTAAGCCATCTGCATGGTGGAACTCTATAGTATCTTTCATATCATTAATGAGTGTGAAAAGTTCATCATCAAAGTGTCGCACATCTGCAGATGCGATATTGATGCGTTCGTCAGGGTACAGTATGAGCTCTTTTATCATGTATTGCCTCTTGATATTGTAATAGAAATAGAGTGAGAATGTATAAAAGAAGTTACCTATAATAATAAACTCTTATATACATATTTCCAAGCAAATAGCTTGGAAATGGTAGATTATTTATCTTAGTGGTGTGACTTTAGAATGAGTATAGTCATTCTGATATTGATAGCTACAAATCTAACTATTTGCCAAAGAACACAAGTTCTCAAGAATTTTTGAAACCCCATTGGTACCATTGTTCCAAACTGTGGACTATATGGTTCGATATGATTTAGATGTTTAGACATTTTATTTCCTTTATTACAATTCTATTTTTTATAGCAGAGTAAGCTAACTCTGCACATGTATGGTTTATTTTTACTCTGGTATTAGAGTCCAGCCTGGCTTGAGCTTGGCTTTCCATAGGAAACCAAAGTGCAAGATATGCTTGATCCAGTGTGCTGCAAGACCTAGCTCGCCAGTCGTACCATTGAGGTCACGACCAGTTCCTGGGTACTTCTCAAAGTCAGGGATGATAGGATATACAGTCATCGCAGCTGCAGTTCCAGAGAATAGCCCTTTACCTGCAGATGCAACACATGCTGCACCCATCTCTGCCATAGAGGCTGTATGTGTAGGCTCTGGAGCACCTTTGATCATATCACAAATAGAGCCTGCAACTGCCTTACCCATCATAGCACTTGGCATTCCTGTTCTAGGTGGCGTTGGGTTGATAGGAGTTCCATTTGGTGAACTCATAGGCTTGGATATAGTATGAGGAGGTGCAAATGCAATTCCTGCCGCAAATATATTTTTATAGTCTTGGTTTTGTAGAGTTCTTGGCCAGTCAGATGGTTTCCAATTCTCATATGCTCCAGCATTATAGTTAGCATCAACTTTCATAAAGCCATTTGGTGCGAAGATAGTATCTGTGATGTCAGAGCCATCTTTTGCATATGCTTTGATCCCAACACCTGCAAATGGAGGTATAAGCATAGCAAAGTCAAACTCTTGCTCATCTATCTCTCCATCTAGAGATTCATATGTTACTTTGCCTTCTTCGACTTTGTTGACATGAGCTCCTAGTATCCAGTCCATACCTCTCTCAGCATATAGTGACTCTGCAAATACTTTACTAGAAGTTGCATATCCACCCATACTAAAGTGTATACCACCCATACCAAAATCACCCAAGAATGACTCATTGGTGATAAAGATGATGTCTGCCATATCTCTTACACCTTCAGCTTTGAGAGTGTGCTCGATGTTGAAGATATACTCAAATGCAGCACCTTGACAAGTACACATACCATGTCCAGTACCTATGAGGAAAGTCTGTCGCTCTCCAGCTCTCATCTTCGCTATACAGGCTTGGAGTTCATGGTTTGCATGCTCTGCATGGTCAGCAGTACATACAGATACAGTATGTGTGCCCATCTCAGTACCGATACCTAGACCCTCAGTAGCACCAAAGTTTAGTTTTGGTCCTGTTGAGTTGATGAGGTAATCATATGTTAGCTCTTCACTTTGACCCTCTTTGTCTTGACCTGTGTACTCTATAGTGATAAAAGCATCATCAGAACCATCTTTCCCCTCAGGATTGATAGAGACTGCTTTTGCTTGTCTGTAGTCAATACCTACTTTTTTATAAACAGGAGCTAGAGGGAATATTACTTCCTTCTTCTTCATTCCACCAACACCTACCCAGATGTTAGATGGAATCCAGTTCCATTGTGAGTTTGGAGTGACCACTACTACTTCGTGCTCTTTTCCAAGCCATTTTCTTGCAAATGATGCGGCAGTATGTCCAGCGACACCTCCCCCCATGATTACTAATCGTGCCATAGCTATCCTTTTTTAAATAATTGAGTTATTAATAGTTTAGGAGAAAAAGTATTAAAGGTTAATTAAAAACTCTGATAATATATTATAAATATTTATAATAGTGTTACTTTTTATTCAATTTTGTTGAATTAAATGATAAATATACTTTCATATTATTTATCATATGTCTATAACTTATGAGACTATTCTTTATAAATATAGTATCTTGTGATACAATCCCAATATGAAAAAAGAGAAAATAATACTATTTGATTTAGATGGAACGCTGATAGACTCTACGGAGGCTATTTTGGAGAGCTTTGGAGTTGCATATAAGAGCTTTGGTGAGGATATTCCAGCTGATGAGTTGATAACCGCAGAGATAGGGCATCCACTAGATGATATGTTCTCAACACTTGGAGTAGAAAACTCAGAGATAGATGCTCATATCCAAGCATATAAAAAACACTATCGTTCTATCTCTTGTGCAAAAACTCTACTGCTACCTCAAGCTAGAGAGGCAGTGGAGTTAGCATATAAGCATGCTATATTGGGAGTAGTGACTACAAAGACAGCACGATACTCTGTAGAGCTATTGGAGCATATGGGTTTGATGAGCTATTTTGATGTCCTGATAGGTAGAGAAGATGTAGTAAATCCTAAGCCTCATGCTGAACCTATAGAAAAAGCATTATCACAGTTACCAAAGGTGACATCAGGTATTTGGATGATAGGTGATACCTGTATGGACATGGATTCTGCAACTGGGGCAGGTATTGATAAAATGGCAGTTTTATGTGGATACGGTAGTCATGGATTATTAGCAAAATGTACAGACAGAATTAGCCCAAATTCGTATGAGGCAGTACAGTACATAGTAGCACAGTAACAGAGTAGACTTTTTTAAACACACATTAAGAGAGCTACTACTACAATAGCTTCACCATTTATCCAAAAAAATAGCATAATCATCAAACAAACTGATGATGTTGGTTTGATATTTTGGATAAAATATATTTACTTAGGAGATAATATGACAGAAATCAGATGGCACTCTCGTGCTGGTCAAGG
>DAOUPF010000300.1 GCA_030626265.1 Sulfurovum sp. | reverse complement strand
CAAGAATGTCTTTGACTATGCCAACGAGCTAGAACACCGCATACGGCAAGTAGCAGATAGTCAAGAGGAGTTTGCTCAGCAGACATATATTCAGGATATCGAGTATAGAAATCGCCTTATAGAGATTTTTGGTACACCATACTCTGGAATAATAGGAGCTGGTAAGAGCTATCCAGAGGGATACTCTGGTCCAGATGTCAACTTCTATATGTACATAGATGTCGCAGAGATGAACAACGAGACACTACCTGAGTCAAATGCTTATCTGGATGCACATATTGAGAGTTTAAGTGAAACAAAAATATATGCAAGTGATACCACAAGTCAAAGAGTGTTTAAGGAGTATTACTCTGGTGACTTTCCAGAGGGGTACAATAGATCTACAACTACGAAGATAAAGCTAACAACACATAGATATCCACTGAATGAGACTAGATATATGTTTGCTGCTCCTGCCTTTTGGGGTGATAGGGCAACTGCTGGAGATCTACAGATAGCCCTAATGAGTATTCTCAAAGCAGATACAGATATGCGTCTAGCAGAGAAAGCGTATAGAGGGTTGTCTGCAAGCCTAATGAGGATAGAGCAGCAGATACGATCTAGAGAAGAGTTAAAAGATGACCAAGTAGATACAAATGATGAGATTATTGCACTTAGTAAGAAATATAATACTATGAGAACTATTGCGAGTACTACCTCTGCTGCGTTGGAGTTTTTAAAAGAAAAAGCATTAAGAACTTCAGAGGATATAGCGGAAGCATTGCCTACAGCTGTAGGAACATCAACAGATGCAACTTCAGTTGGAAGGAGTATTATAAAAACTATCGGGTCAAAAGCGGCTACAATACTTGGGGTTGCCAAGTTGGCAGCTGATAAAAGTATCGGGGTATTTGATACAAGAGAGGAGTTTGCAAAAATAGATGTGGACAGTGCTCTGAAAGTATCAGAGGCTGAATATGATATAAAAGAGATGCTTCTTGAAATAGATCTGCTTTTAGATACTGAACCAGAGTTTCGTATGGAGCTGTTTCAGGCTCGTGAGGTGGTACGACAAGCTACTATGTCATATACACAAATACTGGGTAGAGGAGTCAGACTCCTAGATGAGAGAGATGCGTTTAACAAAAAGGTAGCAGCCAAGACTCACGGTAAGCGATATCAAGATATGGCATTTAGACTCAACCGTACAGAGGCATCACAGAAGTATAGAGCTGCATTTGACCTAGCTGCAAAGTATGTCTATATGGCAGCAAAAGCGTATGACTATGAGACCAACCTATCTCCTAAACACGCTGCATCAGCACAGCATATACTCAAAGATGTAGTAGCCGCTAGAACCATAGGAGAGGTGAAAGTGGATGCTACTGTGATAGAGCCAGTAGTAGGTCAGGGTGGACTAGCAGATACGATGGCTAGACTCAAAGCCAATTTTAAAGTCCTCAAAACTCAGATGGGTATGAACAATCCACAGCTAGCAGAGGAGCCATTTTCCCTCAAACGAGAGCTATTTAGAATCTCAGACGATAACAATATCTCATGGGAGAGAGCTCTAGCCAAGCACTACATGAAGAATATCTGGGATCTACCAGAGTTTAGGAGTCATATGAGACCATTTGCTCCAGAGTCACAGGGTGAGCAAGCAGGTATAGTGATACCTTTTAGTAGCAATATCATAAGTGGTCAGAACTTCTTTGGATTCCCACTCTCTGCTGGTGATCACGCTTATGATGCCAGTCAGTACTCTACTAGGATTAGATCCGTAGGGATTAGCTTTGAGGGGTATAGTGAGCTGGGGCTAGCATCTACTGCTAGAGCCTATCTAGTACCTGTCGGGCAGGATGTGATGTATGTACCAAACAGCAGTGATCTGGATACTAGAGAGTGGAGCATCAAAGATCAGAAGATACCAGTGCCGTTGCCGTTTGGCAAGTCCGATATGGAGAGCTCCTCATGGATGCCTCTACTATCTATGGATGGGGCAGAGGGTCAGATACGGCGGCACTCTCGCCTCCGTGTATATCATGATAGTGGCACTGTAGATAGTAGTACTATGCAGAAAGACAGCCGTCTGTATGGTCGCTCAGTATGGAATAGTCGTTGGCTACTAGTGATACCAGGGGAGAGTTTGCTCTATCCTGCTGAAGAGGGAATACAGACGCTCATTCATGGAAACAAAATACCAGGAACTGATGTGAGAAGTGGAAAAGGGATTAGCGATATCAAGCTCACCTTTGAGACATACTCATACTCAGGAAATTAGGAGAATAGTAATGAAAAATATAATTACAAAACTAAGCATCAAACTAAGTATATTAGGAGTGCTATTATACAGCTCTGTAGCCATGGCAAATATCCCTGAACCAGATATTATCTTCTATGGAAAAGTGAGTACACAAGTAGAGCTATCTCAGATACCTATCACAGATGGTGAGCTTACATGGGAGATACATTCGCAAGATGGAAACAAAAGCTATCACTTTAGCACAAAACTACAATCCCTTGCAAATGAGAGATACTCATATCAGCTCAAAATCCCACAGGCTTTTTTGGTCAATATCAATACTTTGGATGATAAAGTGGAGGAAGAGATGACTATAGAAGCCCAAAAAGAGCTATTTTTACGTCATTATGAAATCCGTGTTGATGGTGAGCTTGCACTT
>DAOUPF010000083.1 GCA_030626265.1 Sulfurovum sp. | reverse complement strand
GTTTTTTTGCTTGGTGGGGTAGTTAGTGTTATGTAAATTTTGATATCATGACTTAAGTAACTTTTTTAAGGGGGATGATATGGGGTTTTTAGAACAATTTACACACTATGAAGTGTTCTTAGTAGCATTAGGTTTGGTTATAGCTAGTTTAATACGAATTTTTTATGATTCTGTTCAGGAAAGAAAGCAAATTAAGCAACTTTCTGAATCACTAAAGGTTTATAGTGAATCTATTGATATGTATGAAGAGGCAGTTGTAATGATTTCGGATAAAGGAGAAATCATTTTTTTCAATAAAGAGGCATCTAGGATATTTGGCTCTAATCAAGAGGTTCTTGATATAGAACATCTTAGAAAACGAGTTAGTATACGACTTGAACGGACTATAGAAGAACAGAATTTTTTGGAAGTAATTCAAAATAAAAAAAATATAACTAATGCCTATATAATAACAAAAAATCTATCTGTACCAGTATCAGTAAATACCAATAAATTTTATATGTCATTTGATAGAGACAGTTTCTGGCAAGTCATTATTGTGCAAGACTTAACAAGTAAAGTTAAACTCCAAGAGAGAGTGAAGAGTGTAGGTTCTTATAAAGATTTATTAACTGGTTTACCAACCAGGTATCATCTTACTCATGATTTGGTTTCTGTTATTGTAAAATCTGCAAATCAGAATAATAAATCTGCTCTTGGTATATTTGGGATCAGGGAGTTTCACTCTTTGAGAGTTATAAATGGATTAGAACAGATAGATTCACTAATGAAAATAATTACCAAAGGTCTCCTGGAGATTTTACTTGAGAATGAAACTTTATATAGGTTTGAATGTGATAGCTTTGCTATAATATTTGAAGATTCTTCAGATAAGAATGGAATAAGAAAAAGATTAAATTATATTATAATTAAATTGCAAAATATTCTTGTAAGTCAAAAACTCAATGTTAATACAATTCAAGGTCTTCATTTTATAGGGCAAGTACAACCAACAGCAGAAGAGGTAATATATGAATGCTTTAAAGCACTGCGTAGTAAAAACAATGAAATAATTATAAAAACTGGAGAGACATTAAAGTTGTCTTTTGATGGTAATAAAATTGAGACAACAACATATGATCTTAAGAAAAATGATTTCCAGCATGCTATTGAAAATAGAGACTTCTTCTTTTTTTATCAGCCAATAGTTGATCTAGAGAGTAATGAATTTATAGGAGTTGAAGTTTTAACTAGATTGAATCATAAAGAGTATGGTTTTTTAGTTGCAGATGATTTTCTAGATAAGGCGATAGAGTTTGGAATGGCATCTGAGATTACAACTTATCTTTTAGATAGTGTTCTTTCTCAAAAAAAGATTTGGTCTATGGATAGTAATACTAATTTTGATTTAACAATTAATTTAGCACTGTCTGATTTACAGTCAGGTGTTTTTGCTGAGACACTAGAGAATAAATTAATGGAATATAAAATAGAGCCTTCTAGTATTATTATAGATATTCCAGAGATTATACTCTCAGAAGATTTTGATTCAATTATTGAGGAGTTCCATATGCTTAATAAGATTGGTGTAAAGTTGAGTATTGATCACTTTGGAAAAGACTTTGTTAATCTAAGACATATTGAACAACTCCCTCTTTATGCAATTAAAATTGACAAATCTATAATTTTGGATATTGTAGGAAATGAGCATAAAATGAGACTTGTATCAAGTATAATATCAATGGGAAAGAAATTTGGTATCAAAGTAGGAGCAAACTATGTGGACTCCTATCAAATAAGAGATTTACTTATAGATCTTGATTGTGACTTTGCACAGGGGTACTACTTTGGAAAAGCAGTACCAGCATTTGAACTTAATAAATTGATGCAGAATAATAGCTTATAGAGCTTTTACCAAACTTTTTAGATTTGACTTTTTTTAGAGAGCCTATTATCTCAGGCATCTCTACAGAGGTCATATGCTCTACCATGACCATCTCGCATACTTCTGCCTCTATCATACTCATCAGAGCTAAAGTATTGTCATAGATATCCTCCATGCCCTCTCTAGTAGAAAATGGAGGATCAAAATAGAAATATGTTTTTATACCACTATTTTTGACATTACCATAAACAGCAGAAAACTCATCAAAACTGTCCCCTCTCAAGGTGGTTGCATTTGATATATTTAGCTGTTTTATATTATGACGGAGTATGTCATAGACAGTTTTATTTTTCTCTATAAATATCGCTTGGCTTGCTCCACGGCTGATAGCTTCAATCCCTACTGAACCACTACCTGCAAACACTTCTACAAAGTTTTTGTCAATGATGTCAAACTGTAGAGTATTAAATAGAGACTCTCTTAGTATTGACTTTGAACTTCTCGTGCTATTTATATTGGGTATGAGAATCTTTTTTCCTTTTAACTCTCCTCCTATGATTGGAGTCTCAAAACACTTAATAGGCTCTTTTCTTACTCTTTTCTTCTTCTCTTCTTTATATTTTTTCATAAGTTTTCATCATCTCCTGTACCAAATATTCTATCTCCAGCGTCTCCTAGACCTGGAACTATATAGCCTTTTTCATTTAGTTTCTCATCTAAGGCAGCTGTATATATCGTGATATCAGGATACTGTTCATTGATAGCTTTTACACCCTCTGGTGCAGCTACAAGACAGATAAATGTTACATCAGTTACACCTTTTTCTTTGAGAAAATCAAGAGCACTTAGTGCAGAGCCACCAGTAGCCAACATGGGGTCTAGCAGGAGCACTTTGTTATCAAGTGCTTGCATTGGTATTTTGTTGTAGTAGCTATGGGCTTGGAGTGTCTCTTCATCTCTGTTCATACCTAAAAACCCCACTCTACTTTTTGGTAGAATTTCCATAAAAGGGTTTAGCATACCAATACCTGCACGGAGTATATTGACAAGTACAGGGTGTTTTTCTAGTTTTTCAGCCTTTGTAACTGATACTGGTGTTTTGATAACCGTCTCTTCTAGTTTGAGGTCACGAGTCACATCAAATGCCATAAGCAGTCCAATCTCATGCAAAAGCTTCCGAAACTCAGGCATAGAGCGTCTCTCATCACGTAAAAAAGCCATTTTATGTTTTATGAGAGGATGGTCAATAATTTTTATATTCATATGAAATCCTTTGGTTTATAATATTAATAAGATTATCTCTAAATTTTACTAAAACTTACACAACTATTATTAGCTTTGTGTTACAATCTTTAAATTTATTTTAGGAGAAGTAATGAAAGCAACACAGTATAATTTTCGCCTCAAAGATGCCATAATAGGCTTACAGTTTTTATTTGTAGCTTTTGGAGCATTGGTCTTAGTACCTATCTTGACAGGACTCAATCCAAATGTAGCACTTTTTACTGCAGGTATAGGAACTCTGATTTTTCAGCTGACAAATCGTAAGAATGTACCACCTATATTTTTAGCATCATCATTTGCATTTATAGCACCTATAATATATGGTGTAGAAAAGTGGGGAATAGCAGGTACTATGAGTGGCTTGGCAGCAGCTGGACTGTTCTATGTACTACTTAGTATATTGATACGACTTCGTGGTAGTGGTTTTATCCACAAGATTCTACCTCCCATAGTTACAGGACCCGTAATCATGACTATAGGATTGATACTAGCTCCTGTGGCAGTGCATATGGCCACTGGTCATACAGGAGATGGCAGTATTGAGTTAGTACCATTTAGGACAGCTATTACTATATCTATGCTTACACTTTTTGCTACAGTATTTGTAACTATTTTAGGTAAAGGGATGTTTAAATTGCTGCCAATTCTTATAGGTATTGTAGTTGGATACATAGCTTCGGTTGCTTTTGGGATTGTAGACTTCTCTGTGATTGATAAAGCACCACTTTTTGCAGTACCTGCTTTTGTGATGCCAGAGCTAAACTGGGAAGCAATTATGTTTATATTACCTATCGCTATTGCTCCAGCAGTTGAGCATATCGGGGATATGGTAGCTATCTCAGGAGTGACTGAAGAGGATTACCTCAAGAATCCAGGATTAGAAAATACACTTTTAGGTGATGGACTAGCTACGACTGCTGCATCACTGCTAGGTGGCCCACCAAATACAACTTATTCCGAGGTGACAGGTGCAGTGACTATCACTAAAGCATTTAACCCTGCTATCATGACATGGGCAGCTATCTTTGCTATAGCTTTGGCTTTCTTCTCTAAGCTAGGAGGATTTTTACAGACTATTCCAGTGCCTGTTATGGGTGGAGTGATGTTGCTTCTGTTTGGTATCATTACTTCAGTTGGTATCAGTACACTAGTTAGAGCCAAAACAGACCTCAATGACCCTAGAAATATGATTATAGTATCACTTATATTGGTATTTGCCATAGGTGGTATGAGCTTCAACTTCGGTGGAGTAGGTTTCTCTGGTATAGGACTTGGAGCAATCTTAGGAATAATTTTGAATCTGGTTCTTCCTAAGAGTAGGGTAGAAGTATAGAAGATATTTAGATTGGGATATCAAGTCTCAATCTAAGACTTAAAATAGATATAAACATAAATTACAGCAATCACTACAAACATAATCCCAAATATACTTTTTATCTCTAGTGTTGGGCTGATGCTTCCGCAGTATGGACATCTCTTTATGCTTTTGTCTATCTCTGCTTTACAGTATCGGCAAGGCACTAATAGCACATTCTCTTGACTCATTTTAGTTTTAATCTAGGTCTGAATTTACTTAGATTGCTTTCATTAAAGGTAGCTGTACTTGGAGGTGGTGCTATGTAACTTTTGCAAACTCTAGGTTCTACTCTTTGTTGGCAAGCTGATAGTAGTATCAAGATAGGAGATAGTAGTATTATATATTTTTGTATAGTCACTTTTTAAACCTTTTTAATCTTTGTCTTTTGTCCTCTTTCTCACTCTTGACAGACTTTATCCATAGTAGATTGACTATACCATAGATGATAGATGATACGACGATAGAGTAAAACGCAGCACCAGTATATAGTGGTACTATGATATCATCCCAATGCTCTTTAAACCACCCCATAGATAGCTTTACACTATCTATCCCCTCTCTATCTAGCAGAAAGTTACCTGTAAGATACTCCATATAGTACATGGGTGGCATAGTGATGGGGTTGCTTAGCCAAACTATAGCTATGGCTACAGGAACATTGAACCTAAATAGTGCAGTAACTGCAAGTACTCCAGCCATCTGAAAAGGCATAGGTATAAAGCCCCAGAAAAGTCCTATAAATATACCTCTAGATATCGTTCGACGATTGATAGATAGATATCCTTTTGGTAGGTTATATTTCTCTATCAGTTTGTCAATTTTACTTTGAGGTTTGTTATGTTTTTTTTTAAATGCTTTTCGTATCATCATCAATCTCGATTTTTTGTTGTGTTAGTGTAGTCACTCTCTACTTTAAAAGGATTTAAAGATGGCATAATTACCACATTTTTATCAACAATACTGTAGAATACATCCATATTCCACACAAGGTAAAATATGAGAGACTATATACTATTTTCTGGTACAGCAAACGAAGAGTTATCACAAGAGATAGCTAAATATCTAGATATGCCATTATCAAAATCAAATATAAAACGATTTTCAGATGGTGAAATTTCTGTACAAATTGCAGAGAGTGTGAGAGGTAAAGATGTATTTATCATACAGCCTACTTCTGCACCTGCCAATGCAAATCTCATGGAGCTTCTTATCATGACAGATGCACTCAAACGCTCATCTGCTAGGTCTATCACAGCAGTAGTGCCGTATTATGGTTATGCTAGACAGGATAGAAAAGCAGCACCTAGAGTGCCTATTACCGCCAAGCTAGTAGCTAACCTTATGGAGACAGCAGGAATCACTCGAATGGTAACAGTGGATCTACATGCTTCTCAGATACAGGGTTTCTTTGATATTCCAGTAGACAATCTTTATGGTGCTATACTTTTCATGGACTATATCAAATCAAAAAACTTCAAAAACCCAATCATTGCATCTCCAGATGTAGGTGGAGTGACAAGAGCACGCTATTTTGCAAAAAAGCTAGGTCTAGATATGGTGATAGTAGACAAGCGTCGTGAAAAGGCAAATGAAGCTGAAGTGATGAATGTCATAGGTGAAGTTGAGGGTAAAGATGTGATATTTATAGACGATATGATTGATACAGCTGGAACCATGACAAAAGGTGCAAAAGCACTCAAAGACCTAGGAGCAAATAGCGTGATGGCATGCTGTACGCACCCAGTACTCTCAGGTCCTGCATATGATCGTATAGAAAATGGTGATTTGGATGAACTAGTCATCTCAAATACAATACCTCTAGCAAAAAAATCAAAAAAGATAAAGATGCTTTCAACTGCACCTATGCTTGGTGAAGTGATAAGAAGAGTACAAAATAATGAGAGTGTAAATACACTTTTTGCACTGCACTCATGAAGTAAATTAGAAATTAGTAGTTAGAAATT
>DAOUPF010000061.1 GCA_030626265.1 Sulfurovum sp. | reverse complement strand
GTGACACTTTCAATCAAAAAACTAATAGGAAATAAACATGGAAATTAACACTCAAGCTACTTTAGAACGATTAAAAAAAGATAAATCTCATAAAGTTCAACAAACTCTTGATAAGCTAAATTTAATTCTACAAAAATATGCAGCTGAAGGTGGAAAAGATTTTTCTATATCAACAATTGGCAAAATAGTTTCTCCCTTAGAGAATGGACCTGGATATGAAACAATAAGGGCTACCAGAAACAAGCATTATAGAGACTTAATTGAAGTATGGGCTGCTAAAGCAGGAACAAATACAAAGAAACCCAAAAGTGCACTGAGTACTGCAAAAATAAATATAGATGATTATGACTTACTTGAAAAATTAGAAGATCCAGCACTTAGAGGAATATTTGGATCTATCATTACAGAAAGAAATAAATTAAAAAATGAGAATAACTTGCTTAAGAAGGATATTGAAGTAGTTATTGATAGACGACCAGTTGCCAAAAATACATCTGTTGATAATACTATAGTTAAGACTATCTCAAGTACAATAAATGAACTTGAATATGAAGCTTTGAAATATTCAATATCTAATGATTGTATGGAAGAACAAGGATGGGAAATTGTAGAACATGGACGTGTAATTGACGAGGAGTACAATAAGGATGTATTTCCAAGAGGCTTTGTAAATGCAATTCAGAAAATACTAAATTCTTACGACAATGAAAAATAATAAAGAACCATAGAGAGTGTAAATCTAACTGTGTAAACCTTAAAAAGTAAAATCATTTGATAAACTAATCAAGTGAATTATTTAAAGGATTTACACATGAGTTTAATCAACCACAAAGAGCTAAAACGACAAATTGCATCAGGAGAACTAACCTCTCTTGATGATATTACTGCAGAGTTTAAAAATATACTCAAAGAAGTAATACAAACTGCATCAGAAGAAGAGTTAACCTCCCACTTAGGCTACGATAAGCATCAAGAGTCCAACCATTCAAATTCCCGTAATGGTTACAATGAAAAAACTATAAAATCTAAGTATGGTCAATTTGATGTATCTATACCAAGAGATAGAGATTCTAGCTTTGAACCACAACTGGTAAAAAAGAGAGAGATTCTGTTAGATGGAAGTGAAGACCTCATTCTTTCACTGTATACCAAAGGTATGAGTGTCCGAGATATACAGTTACATCTTGACGACTTATATGGCTATGAACTATCTACTCAAACCATTTCAAATATCACAGAAAAGATTATGGAAAAAGCCAATGAGTGGCAAACAAGACCTCTTGATGTAATCTATCCTATTATTTTTATGGATGCAACGGTTTTAAAAATTAGAGTTGATAGGGTCGTTAAAAATATAGCTGCATATATCATGTTAGGCGTTACCTTAGAGGGGAAGAAAGAGATTATAGGTATTTGGATAGGAGAAAATGAAACAAGCAAGTACTGGCTCACTGTTCTCAACGAGATAAAGAAGCGTGGGGTACAAGATGTCCTTATCTTTGCAATAGATGGTCTTAACGGCTTTAATGAAGCAATAAAAGCCGTTTATCCTAAAGCTGAGATACAAAGATGTATAGTCCATCAAATACGAAGCTCATTGAAGTTTGTATCTTGGAAAGACAGAAAAGCTGTTGCCAAAGATTTAAAATCTGTATACTCAGCATATAACGAAGAAGATGCCCAACTTGCTTTGACAGAGTTTAATGATATATGGGGCAACAAGTATCCTAATATCACAGTCTCTTGGACAAATCATTGGTCTGAACTATCAACTTTCTTCAAATATCCAGACTCTGTTAGAAAGTTAATTTACACTACAAATCCAATAGAATCTCTAAATGCCACTATCAAAAGAAAGACAAAATCTAAAAGCTCATTTCCAACTGAAGAATCAGCTTTCAAGGTTATGTATCTAGCAACACAGGAGCAACAAAATAAATGGAATATGTCTAGTATCAGAAATTGGTTTGAAATTTATCCTCAACTTAGTATATTTTTCAGTGAAATTATGTCAAAATATACCAAGTGATTAATGGATAAGAGGTGGGTTTACACAGTTTATTTTACGCTCTCGGGGGGGGTTAGACTCCTTCTCTGCTAAACACAACAGCAGCAGTTCTAAAGATAGTTTTGAATTCTAAGAATAGGTTCCAATGTTTAATATAATATAAGTCATACATTAGTTTCTGTTTAGCATCTTCTGAATTGGCTCCATAAGGGTACATTACTTGTGCCCAGCCTGTTATCCCTGGACAAATAATGTGGCGTTCATTGTAGTATGGAATCTCTTTTTCAAATTGATCTATCCAATATTTTCTTTCAGGACGGGGTCCTATAAGATACATTTCTCTTTTAAGGACATTCCATAACTGTGGTAGTTCATCTATACGAGTTTTTCTCATAGTTTCCCCCCACTTAAAAATTCGTTCATCATTTTTTATGGCAAATTTTACACCATCCTTTTCAGCATCTAATCTCATTGAACGGAATTTTATACAAGAGAATTCTTTGCCATTGCGACCTACTCTTTTTTGTTTAAAAAAAATAGGACCAGGAGACTCTTTTTTGATACGATATGCGGCATATATCATAAATGGAAAAGCTAGTATTAATAGGGGTATAGAGATAGCATAGTCAATAATAAACTTTTGAATACCCTCTACCCATGAATAAGGCTTAATCCTCTCTAAAAAGCTTATGTTTCTCTGGTCTGAAGAGATATAGCATTTGTATAGATACTTTTCTAAGAAGCTTTCTGTACTGTAGTATTGTATGCCTTCTTGTTCAAGCTTTGTCAGGTAGGTTAGTAGTTTATTTGGAACTTGTGCTTTGGTATTGAGTACTATAATGGATTTAGATTTGCTATCTATATGAGATTCTATATCTTTTATGACAGTAGTTGTATCAGTATCTTTATATGATATAAAATCTATGGATTCAAACTGCTTTTGTAGTGATTCTATCTCCATACCTGAGAAAGTATGATGTTCTCCCAAGACTATCATGCTCTTTGATCTCCTCTAAGAAATTCTCTTAAGAAGGCAATAAAAATAGACAATATCAGAGCAGTGATGAAGCCAACAACTAGTATAAGTGCTTTCTTTGGTTTTGCAGCTCTTGGGCTTGTGTATATAGGTTCTATAACTCTAAATCTTGATATTGCTTCAGCTTTTTTTATCTCTGCAGTAGATTTTTTTTGTAGTAGATATGCATAGAGCTTTTCATCGAATGTATAGTTTCTGAGAATATTTGTCATCTCTTTCTCAGATGTAGGGGCTTGCTTGAGTTTTTGTATATAATCATTCTCAAGTTTTTGTAGAGATTTTGATCTGGTAATGAGTGTCTTTTGTAGATTTTTGAGATTTGATTTGATTTTGGTTTTGATAGTTCGTATTTGGTTTCTTGTACTTTTGAGCTTTGGATAAGCGGCTTTGAACTCTTGAGCTAGGCTAGTTGCTTCTAGTTGAAGTTCTTGAAGTTTAGTGATGAGTGATATAGTGGGCTGGTCATTAAACTCTATCAAAGATGGTGCAATGGCATCTATGTTTTTGTTTTTATTGGTAAAAGCTATTAGGTCTTTAACTATATCTTGTTGGTATCTGTTTTGTATCAACTGTTCTTCTGTGACTGCTTGACCTTTGATGAGTACTTGGGCTTGTGCTTCTGGTGATATAAGCTTTTTGTCTGATTTGAACTTCTCCATCTCATTGGCATTTGCTTTGACCTTCTCTTCTATCTCAGAGATCTGTTTGTTGAGTGAATCTAGAGTGATATCAGCATCTTCTATTTCAAAGCCTATACTTATATCTATATAGTTGGCTATCAGGCTCTTAATATATGCCTCACCTCTTTGAGGAAGAGTATCTAGGTAATCTATTGTGATAAAAGGATTTTTCTTATTTACTGTAGAGGAGAGGTTTTTAGATACTATCTGATCAAATATATAGTGTTTATCTGCATTGAGCTTTATTTTGCTTGGTGTAGCACCTTGTGAGCTTTTGTGTACTATGAGGTCAAAATACTCAGTATGTATAGGTGTACCGTATGTATATTCTCCAAGAACTTTATCAAAAAATCTTGATATTGCAGATAGTCTAAATTTATCTGCTGATATAGGGTCAAATGATATCTCTATACCAAAATTCTTATAATCAGGGATATGCACATCAGAGATAGATATAGAGCAGTTGTCTTCTTTTAGTTCTATAAATCTAAATTTCTCATAGATATAGTATTGGGAGCTGTAGTCTATATTGTTTATTACTTCTTTATTGGTTCTGTATATTTCTAGAAGTGAAGCATCTTTATCTATGCTATTACTGGAAGCACCTCCTGATAGACCAAGTAGAGCACCTGCACCCCCCAATGAAAAACCTTGTCCCTCTCCTGCTTTTGGTTTTACCTCTATCACGGTAGTACTTTTATAGTATTTTGGCATACGATAAGCTATGATAGCAGTGATGATAGTTATCACTAAAGTAATAAAGATAATAGATTTTTTGTATCGCCATATGGTGGCGAATAGCTCTCTGAGGTCTATCTCATCTTCAGCTAACTCATGGTTATTTTGGGTTGTGTAGTTATGTGTTGGCATATTCTATTTCCTAGTCTGTCAAGTCTTGATATCTAACAAATGGTAATAAAGCATCAGCAACAAGCTTGAAAATAGAAGCTGCTGGAAGAACAATTGATTTCATTTTGGAAGGTGTGACATAAATGATATCGTTGGGTCTAATCATCATTGTAGAATGACTTAGAGAAGTAAGATTTGTAAGGTTAGCTACCTCTATTTTACTTCCTCTAGCAGATTTTCTGATGATGATAATCTTATCTTGATTGGCTGTATCTTTGAATCCACCAACAGATGCTATAGCTTGTAGTAAGGCTGTTTGTTCATTTGGTAGCTTGACTATCCCAGGAGTTGTAACCTCACCTACTATAAAAGCTTGCTTGTTAAGTACTTCTACGTGAACAGATGATTTTTTGAGATACTTTCCATACAAGGATTGGATTTTTCTGCTGGCAGAGGGTTGCGTGAGTCCGGCTATGCGTACAGCACCTATCAGAGGTAATGATACTATACCTCTACTATCAACTAATATGCCATCTCTACTATTCATACCCTCAGCACTGGCGGTACTTAGTTCTGGATGATTGTATACGGTTATTTGTACTCTATCATGTTTTGCAATTTTATATTCAAAGCTTATGTTTTTGTATACTCTAGGACTCTTTTGAGCCATTTTTTCTTCTTTTGCTTTTAGCGCATGGCTGTCTTCAAGTAGGTTTTTAGAGCCACAACCAATAAAAATAAATAGTGCTAAAATAGTAAAAATAAAATATCTATACAAAATCTTCCCTTGAATAAAATTAAGATAATATTTTACTATAAATATCATTGTATGGCGGTAAAACTTGGTACAATGTTACAAAGGAAGTAAATAATGGAAAATCCAAAAGACTCAAATATAAGTCACGATATATCTGTAGGTAAGATAAACTCTCTAGCAGTCACACGAATCATAGAGTTTGGAGTAGTATTACGAAACCATAATGGTGATGAGGAGGTACTTCTTCCAAATGCATATGTGCTTGATGAGATGAAAGAAATAGGCTTTGTAGTTGAAGTCTTTATATATACTGATAGTGAGGATAGACGGGTAGCTACAACTCTGAGACCGAAGGCTATGGAGGGGGAGTTTGGGTATTTTGAAGTGGTTGATTTCAAGTCCTATGGGGCTTTTGTGGATTGGGGGCTTCCTAAAGATCTGTTTGTTCCTCTATCTCAGCAGAAAACCTACTTTCAAGTGGGCAAAAAATATATACTGCGTGTAGCACTGGATGAACAGACTGGGCGACTGTATGGATCACAAAAGATTGGTAGGTGGCTAGAGGAGCCTAAGGGGCTAACACCTAGCCAAAAATTGGATGCATTGGTAATTGCCAAAACTCCTATGGGTTATAAGGTAATAGTACAAAACCTATTTGAAGGTATGTTGTATAATAATGAGGTGTTTGAGGATTTACATGTGGGGGATAGAAAGGTAGTTTATGTCAAATCATACCGTGGAGACGGAAAGTTAGATCTGTCTCTCCAGCCTCTTGGAAAGCAGGCAAAAACTGTAGATGCACAAAAAAGAATTTTGAGTAAACTAGCAGAGTCAGATGGGAAATTGGTACTGGATACTAAGAGCACTCCTGAGGATATAGAGTCTATGCTTGGGCTTAGTAAAAAAGGATTCAAAGCAGCTGTAAATAGTCTCAAAGAGAGTGGTCAGATAAGTATCCAAAATGGTGAGATAATACTCCTGTGATTATGCTATACTATAGAACTTGAAATCAAAACTTAGGGATAAAAAATGGAAATAATGGATCTTTTAAAAGTAGGTGCTAGCTTGATACAGAACAGTAGTGATGATGCAACTACGGGACTTGATTCTAGTATGATTACAGATGCTCTGGGTAGCCTGCTTGGTAGTGGTGCTGAAGGTGGAGGCTTAGATTTAGGGGCTCTTTTGTCTAATATAGCAGGTTCTGGTGAAGGAGCTGCTGGTTTGATGGAAATAGCTAGTTCTTGGCTAGGGCAGGGTGAAAATGCTGCTATAGAGCCAGATCAGATAGGAGAACTACTAGGCTCTGATAAGGTAACAGAGTTTGCAGAGAAACTTGGTATCAGTGAGGAGAGTGCTAGAAAGGCTTTGGCAGATTCTATTCCAGAAGTAGTAAATCAAGCCTCACCAGAGGGCGGATCAGATATATTGGGTAGTCTGTTGGCTCAAGTTGGTGGTGCTGAGGGTGCTATAGGGATGCTTGGTAAAATGTTTGGACGATAAGAGTAGAATTAAAAATTATGAATTAGAAATTAGAAATTTTGGTTTGCATTACTTTGTAATGCTTCTGTTTTTGGCTCCTTGGTTTCTTTCTGCACAGTTACTTAAGGTCGCTTCGTATAATGTCGAGAATCTTTTTGATATGAAAAGGAGTGGTTTGGAGTATAGAGATTATATTCCAAATCAGCATAATTGGCGTGAAGCTATACTAGTAAAAAAACTTCAAAACTTGGCTGAAGTGATATGTGATTTGGATGCTGATATTATTGGTTTGCAAGAGGTGGAAAATGATCATGTCTTGGAGAGACTTCAGGGAGTATTGAAGCGTGTTGGCTGTGACTATGGATATCGTGTGATTACAGAT
>DAOUPF010000459.1 GCA_030626265.1 Sulfurovum sp. | reverse complement strand
GTGAGATAGATATAGAGTATCCTCTGTCTCTGGCTTCATGGCAAGATGAAGAGGTGAGTGATGAAGATATGGAAATTATCAAGCTTAGCGATAGCTCTGGTTTTATACTCTCTATGTTGAACCCCAATCCACCCTTTGCGTCTATCGACTATAGAGAGGTGATGGAGGAGTTTTACAAAAAAGTACCTAGAGCCTTGCTGCAGAGTATCTCACCGATTCAGAGCCGTGAGATGGAGGATATAGAGAGGCTGCTACAGAACTCTGATTTTGAGTTTGCACTCAATCGTGACATCTATGACAGTAGTTTCACTGTGACAAATCCTCTCTTGGCAGATTCCCAAGAGCTTTTTTCTACCATGAATGTAAAGTTCACAAAACAAGGCGTGACTATCTCTACTACTGAGCTGTTTAGGCTTTTTATCTCATGTGAAGACGAGAGTGGGAGTCAGAGCTATCGTTTTTTGTTTTATCTGTTTAGAGTAGCTTATCTGATGATAGAGGCGAAGAGCTTTGTCCCGACTGTAATTGAAGATAAAAAGGAATTCTCTATTGCCTATAGGGTGTTACACTCTATCCCAGAGGTACAGCAGCAGCTAAGTTCGCTCGCTAGGCTAGCTCCTAAGATGGTGAAGCATGAGAAAGAGTATATGGACCAAAGAAGCTCCACAGAGGCGATACTCTCGTGCGTAATAAGTGACTTTGTAGTGCGTATGGATTTTATGCACAAAAAGCAGAAGAACAACCCACCCCAAATCTCTTGGAGTTTTTTCAATGCCGATAAATTCAAAGTCAAAGGCTTCGAGGATGAGAACTTAGCTTCAGCTATCTACAACTACTTTGCTATCTTTGATATCATCAAGAGTCAATATCGTTATAAGATCTATATCGATAAATTGGATAACTACCTTCTATCCATAAAAGTACAGAATGGAGATGATGAGTATCTTCTAAATCAGAGTTTGAGTGTTTTGAACAAGATGGAGGTGTTGAAATTTATCTCTTTTCTCAATACCTATCTACCTGAAACTAGCCAGCTACTAGAGAATGAGATAGTGGAGCTCTCTAAGTCAAAACTAGAGGAGTTTTTGCTAAGTACCTCTACTATCATCTCAAATCTAGGTATAGATATCATCTTGCCAAAAGAGCTGAAAAATCTCCTCAGACCTAAGCTCTCACTAAAGGTCAGCTCAAAAGCCAAAAATCTACAGTCATTTTTTGACCTACAGTCGATGCTAGAGTATGATTGGCAGATAGCCATAGGTGACCAGACTATCGGCGTAGAGGAGTTTGAGAGGTTGGTGGCGAGTGGTAAAGAGTT
>DAOUPF010000225.1 GCA_030626265.1 Sulfurovum sp. | reverse complement strand
TTTGGAAAAATTAAAATTATTTTGAGTTAAAGCATAATATACACGATACCCATTAAAATAATAGGCATACTGAGAATAAGCCACATTTTTACATTAATACCTTTAATTTGTCTTTCAAACATACTATTCCAAGAAATCTTATGAGCATATTTTAATTTTGGTTTGATATAGTAATCGAATTGTTCTTTATCAAATAAATCATTATTAAATTTTTGGTTATTGTGCATAAGAGGTATAGTGGTATTGCCTATTGCGATACGATCAGCTGGTTGATTATCTTCTAAGGAGTGGGTACTATAGTATACATCAGCAAAAGGAGCCATTGCTTTTCTATTAAAGTTAGATACTAGATAGAAGCTTGTATCATCTACTCCTATAGCAAGCTTTGAAAAGTCAAGGAAGTATATTATATACAAGATGGATATTGGCATAGATGTAATAGTAACTATCTCAATAAAGCCATTTGTTGTAATCGTTTGACTTGAAAGAAGATCCATGAGTAGATAAGTAGAAAATGGTATTGTTAAGACGAATAACGCTTTTAACCACTTTATTTGCTTTAAAAGCTTCTCATTTGGAAGTAGCCATATGACTCCTGCCTCATTGGGTTTGATTATTTTCTCAGCTGAGAGAGTTATGTCTTTATCAGATATAATATCTTTTGTCTTAGCCATTAGCTCTCTTGCAGAGTTTGGCATCTCTAAAATAGCAGCTATGATTGCTATCAATATAGCTAATCCAAAGAGCCACAAGAATAGATTAATGATACTTTGATACTTATTTACTCGTTTATGTAGCTTCTTGATCTTGCTCTGTATATACCAATCTCCAAAGATAGTAGAGTTAGAGGTATCATCGATATAAAGTATTTTAAAGGACTCCTTATCAGCAACTAGCATACCATCCTTATGAGGAGCCATAGATTCTGGGTATATGCTCATGCTACTATTTATGCGATTTGTATTTCCATTTTCTACTTTTATATCTTTTTTTCTAGATGAGATATGAGTATCATTAGTCATATACTCTTTTATAGATGGAATATTCATGATAACAGTCTCTGAACTATCATATTCATTATTGCTATTTATCATCCAGATATTATGAGATGTATCAAACTTAACATCTAGTACTTTCCTATGTGAACTTCTCCCTGCATCACTTGTAGACGATAAAGACCACAGTATAGTTGTATTGTCCTCTCCTCTATCTTGTATGGCTATGACTCTTTTATTTTTGCTGTCTGCTACAAGTATGGTGTCATTTGATAGTGCTACTCCTCCACCAGGGTATTTCATATCTTTTTCTTTCAAGTGTAGTTGATAAAGATATTGTCCATCTTTGTCAAATTTACTTATTTTACTTTTGTTGGTCTGAACGATATAAAATGACTCTCTATCCTTTGATAAAATTATACGCATTAGAATATCTGCTCGATAAGAGCCAACAGAGCCTATCTCTTCACAGCTATTGATAGGAATAGAGCATAGCTTTATCTTGCCATCCTCTTGGGTTATAAGTAGACTATAGTCTAAGAACTTTATATCAGCAACTCCTTTGAGTCCTAAATCTTTGTAACTTGCTTCTTCGATAAAACTACCATCTTTATATAGAAGGAAAATTGAATGGTCAATATTGAAGACAACACCATGTTTATCTGAACTATCTATAAACATAGGTGGAAATATAGAATTTCTCTTTTGGTATACATAAGGTAAACTTACTATTGATACTAACAATAAAATCAGTGCAGTAAAAGTTAAAAAATTTACTTTTTTACTACTAGATAGTTCAACTCCCAAAAAAGTTTTTTTAAGGGACAATACTATTTTCCTATATTTAGCATAGGCTGAACATTACCACCGATAATCATATTTAGATTAATAGTACCTGCACTTGCTCCATCTATAGCAGCTCTCTCATTTTCCAATGCTCTTAGTCTTAGGAATTGTGAAGGGGTCATACCAAACTCCTCTGCATATGCTTTATCAGCTGAAGCAGAAGCTATCTCTGCCTCTTTTCTAGCTTGTTCTGCTTTTACTCTCTCTTGTTGAGTTTTTACATTTTGTTTCTGTACAGCTGTAGCGATAGTGGCATCTACCACTTTTTTAGGAGGGAATACTTTGCCTATAGTTGCACGGATGAGTCTTACTGGTATTTTTTTGCTTTTTAGGATTATATTAACTTCTTTTGCAACTTTTAGTTGCATCTGGTCAACAGTTGCTTTATCTGTAGTCATCTCAAATACTTTTTTAGATTTTGTAAAATCTCTTGCCATATTTCTTACTGCTTCACGCAAGTTATTTTTATACCAGTCTCTGCCACTTTCACCTACACCAAATCTCTCTACAAGTATAGGTGTTTTCCCTGCAATATTTTGAAAGATAAAGTGAAATTTGAAGTCTACAGGGTTATTGTCATTTGTAATTAAATCATCAAATCTCTCATCTATAAGGTATGGTTTTACATTGACGGTAACTACTTTTGTTGAAAATACAGTCCAAGCTTGTCCTGTTTTTATAGGTTCTTTGTCCACTCCTCCATGTCCAAAAAACCAAGGCTGATAAATCAAAACAGCTTCTTCTCCTTGGTCTACGGAGTTAGATGAGATACATCCAGTAGATGTAAAGGCTACAATTAAACTTACTGATATAGTTAAAATATATTTTTTCATAATTCTTCCTAGTATATAATATATATTGTATCTGAAGTAGGTTAAGAAAGTAGAGATTTTAGATGGGAGTGAATTTAAGTATAAAAGTATTAGTCTGAAGAAAAGAAACCGTGAGATTATACACGGTTTCTATGTGGGTGTTACATCATACCGCCCATGCCACCCATACCGCCCATATCAGGCATAGGAGCAGGTGCTACAGCGTCCTCTTTGATATCAGAGATAGTAGCTTCAGTAGTGAGGAGTAAACTAGATACTGATGTAGCATTTTGAAGTGCTACACGTCCTACTTTTAGTGGGTCTATGATACCCTCTTTGAACATATCTACATACTCACCAGTGGCAGCATTGAAGCCAAGGTTAGCTTCAGTAGAATTTGTTATCTTATCTGCTACTACACCAGCATCAAATCCTGCATTTTCAGCTATCTGCTTGAGTGGAGCCATGATAGCTCTTAGGATTATCTCATATCCTACAAGCTCATCACCCTCTAGTGAGAGATTAACATTTTTACCAGCTTTGATGAGTGCCGCACCACCACCAATGATGATACCTTCATCTACAGCTGCTTTTGTAGCTGAGAGTGCATCATCTACACGGTCTTTTTTCTCTTTCATCTCTGTCTCAGTCGCAGCACCTACTTTGATGACTGCAACGCCACCAGCTAGTTTTGCTAGTCTCTCTTGTAGCTTCTCTTTGTCATAATCACTAGTTGTAGTCTCTCCCTGAGCTCGTATCTCATTTATACGACCTTCTACTGCAGAAGCATTACCTT